>JANYKF010000508.1 GCA_025361665.1 Clostridiaceae bacterium | reverse complement strand
AGCACATCCTTCAGCAGCGGAAGATCCCAACCGCCGCCATTCTCCCAGGTGCCCCCTATCTGGCTGATCGCTTCATCAATGCGGGTTTGCATGCGCGTTTCCAGATAAGTGCCGAATTGCCGGTTGAAAGAAAGATTGATGACCAGGTAAAACAAGACGGTAACCCCCACGGCGACCATTCCGAAAACAAAAGTCAGCATCCATTTCAATCCGATGGTCCGGGCTGGTCCCTTCCCGTCGGGACCTCCATCCTTTCGGGATGCTCCCTTCCCCGCAGGGCTCCGAACCCTTTGTTTTGTCATCATGACAGCTCTCCCATGCGATACCCGACCCCATGAACGGTCCGGATGTATTCCACTGCTTCCCCTCCCGGAAAGGCAGATGCCGGATCCGTTTCAGCCAGCTTTTTGCGGATATTCTTGACATACGTATCCATGGCACGGTCGTAACCGTCGTATCCTTCCGGAAATGCACCCGCTATCAACTCCTCGCGCGTGAATGTCTTTTTCGGATGCCGGGCCAGGACGGCAAGAATCTTGAATTCCTTGCTGGTGAGGGATACGGGGACACCATTGCATCGCACTTCATACGAATCCGCATCCACTTCAAGGATGGTACCCACCCGGACCGGGCCGGCCGGATGACCGATTTGCCCGGATGCATCCGCATTCTCTTCCGCAATCCCGTTCTGCCTGTTTCCCGAACGGCGCAGCAACGCCGAGACCCTGGCCACCAGTTCCTTTGCCCGGAAAGGTTTCTCAATATAGTCATCCGCTCCCAGAGCCAGACCGGCCACCAGATCATCCTCCCCCGCACGGGCCGTCAGCATCAGGATCGGCACGGCGGATTCCGCGCGCATGTGTACGCAGACCGCTTCCCCGCTCAATTTCGGAAGCATCCGGTCCAATATCACCAGGTCCGGCTTTTCCCGGCGGAAGATCTCCAGCGCGGCTTCTCCGTCGTATGCACAGGAAACGGCATGCCCCTCCCGTTCCAGATACGCCCTCACCACGTCGCATATCGGTTTTTCGTCATCCACTACCAGAATCCGGATTACCTCACTCATTGAGTCCTTTCCCCCGCAAAGATCATTCATGATGTCAGCAGGCTCCATGTTATAATGATGTCATTATGTCCCTATGCCATTACCATTCCGGTTCACCCTTCGATAAAGGACAATGCCGCGACAACGGCAGCCACCATGGCCAGCAGGATATTCGGCTTGAACCAGAGGACAAGGCCCGCGGCCGCAATTCCGGCGACCGATGCAACGGGGTTCCCGGCCACGCCGTTGATGCATCCCGGAATCAGCAGGGCGCCCAGCGCCGCATGAGGGATATGACCGAGCAGGCTCCGCCAGCGCTCTGGAATCCGATCCGCCTTCAGGAAGACAAAAGGGATCAATCGGGGCAAATAGGTGACCAGTGTCATGCCAAGAACCAGCAGGAGGATTTCTGGTCGAATCATGCTTTCCTGCTCCTCCCTTTCAGTCCGTCGATCAGCGCGACGGAAACGAGGATGGCGCAGACCAGCGCCCATCCGTCCGGCAGCCATCCGGTCGCGCGCAATGCCCAGTGGATGACGCCGGACAATCCCGCCACTGCCAGCACCCGCAGGTCTTTTCTGACTTGCGGCATCAGGATGCCCAAAAACATGACATATAGGAGGATGCCCAAGGCGGCCTGCAGTTTTGACGGCATGAAGCCGCCTGCCAGGAATCCGGCCAGTGTTCCCGACAGCCATCCCAGCCACGCCGTCGTATTCAGTCCCATCAGGTAAGGAGTCCCGTATGGTTCCGATCTTGTGGTGGCTATGGCGAATGTTTCATCCGTGACGCCGAAGGCTGCCATCGGAAACAGGCGGCGTGTACCGTGCAGCCGTGCCGCGACTGCGGTGGACAAAAGCAGGTGCCTGGAGTTGATTAGAAAAGTGGTCACGATGATGCTGCCGATCCCGACGCCTGACGCGAGAAGGTTTACGGCAATGAACTGCGACGCGCCTGCAAATACAAGCGCCGAGAACAGCCCGGCCTCACCGAACGAAAGCGCGGCGGATTTGGCCAGCAATCCAAAGGCAACGGCAACGGGGAAATACCCCACGAAGATGGGAAGCCCTTCTGCGACACCTGTAAACAGTGCGCCGCGATGATGACGCACCCGCTGGGCGAGTGTACGCTCTTTTCTGGATTGTCCGGATACCCGCATGCATGCCCCAATCTGTCTGTCTCTCTGATGCGTGTTCAGTCTGCCGAAACAATGCCATCAAGCACGTCACCCTGATTGTGCAGCGACCCGTCCGGAAAAACAAGGCTTTCGGCGTTCTGGTATTTGATCCAGCCTTCCGTGCCATCGGCCGCCGTCAGGTGAAACCATGTCGAGATGTCGCTGAGATCCAAAAGGACATCCGTCCCGGTCTGCAATGTGGGCCCCGGATCGGTGGCATCAGGCTTTTGGTACAGCTGCAGGGTTTGCTTGATCTTCAGCGGCAGTTCGGATGCGTACCACCGGGTCGGCATCATCGCCAGGCGGCCGGTATGATCGAGCTTGTATTCAATCCGGAAGAACCATGTCAGGAGCGGTCCCTGCCAGGAACGCGCATACGTTGAAACACGGCCTTTCCCGTCACTGGCGAACAGAATTCCGGAGACGCTGCCCACCTTCGCCATTTCACCGTTCCGATAGGTGAACAGCTGCGTTGAATCGTCACTGCTTGGCCCGTGATCCGCAATGGCGATTTCCCGTTGCTTGTCCGTCTCGTCGATGTCGACGAGGTAGGCTCCTTCCGGTGAATCATACCAGCTGGAGATGACGGCATCCCGGACACCGATTTCCCATTTGCCCTCATCCGGCCCCGTGTAGGATACCCGAACCGTTTCAGGTGTTCCGTCTCCATCCAGGTCCGCAGTGGCTTCCCCTTTGGCCGGAGGCAGGAAATCCTTCGACAGCTGCCCGATGGGTTCGGAACCGACGGGTGTCTTCACGGCGGGGATTGCCGCGACCTCTTTTCCGGCCTTCGCAACCCAATCATTCACCCACGCTTCATAGGAAGCCTTCAAAGCTTTCTCCGACGCGTCCGGGATGGCCGCGTCCGTATAGTCTGATTGGAAGGCGAGGGAAGACAGTTTTCCCGCCTGCTCCAGAATGGTCAGGTTCACGCCCAGGACTTCACGATTGTCCGCGTATTGTTCCATGCGGTTTCCGGGAAGGAACCACGCGATGGAAAGGCTGCACTTCAGCGAATATTCACCGCTGCCGGCACCTGGTTCAAAATAGAACCCATATGCTTCCATGACCCCTTTCACTCCGCTGTAGGAGGAAAGCTCCCGCTCGAAGGTACGGAGGAGGAACGCCTGCCAATCCTCCCGCGATACGGTGGAACCGGCGGGTACGATGAAATCGTTTGCCATGAAGGATGGGAGTGCCATTGGGCTGTCCGTCGGTTCGGGGGATGACGTGAGTTCCGGTGTGGGCACCGCCGACGCAGACGGTGTTGCGGAAAAGATGGCAGACGGTGTCGCGCTTTCGGGATTTGAATTGGCGGATGCCGGTGCCGAGGCGATGGGTTCCGTCGTTTTTCCGCACGCAGCCGATCCCAGTAGGAACAGGACCAGAATGATGGTGACGGTCGATTTACGGATGGCAATCAACTCCCTTGTTGTCTTGCATTCATTTGTTATCTGCATTCATCTGTTATCTTGCATTCTTGTGTTCTTACATTCCGCATGGACCCGTGAACCTCACCAGGTTTTCAGGTAAACGCGGCGGCGGCGATGAATGTGGGCGTCATAATTCCTCCACATGGAATGGACGGCGGCATTGGTCTCCAGTTCCGGGGCCGCAATGGCATATTCCAGTTTATTGCGGATGGCCGCCTGCGTCATCTCGGAAATCATGATGTAGGGAATCCCCGTCATCCGGAGTTCGGGCCTGACGGCGACCAGGTACATGTCCACCGTCCTGCTGTGCCTGATGGCCCACAGCCAATGAATGAACCCAAGGGGGAACAAACGGCCGCGGCTCTTTTGTGCTGCCCCCGTCAGAGAGGGCATGATGATGCCGAAACCCGCAATCTTGTTGTCCTTGTCCAGAATGATGCTGATGTAATCCACATTCAGAAAACCGAAGAATTGCTTCACATAGCACGCCACTTGCGCTTTCGTCACGGGAATGGTCGCATACAGGTTCTGATATCCTTTGTTCATCAAATCGAAAATGTCGCTGATGTATGGAATGACATCCCTGTTCTTTTTCAGCGGAACCATATGCATGTCATATTTCAACCGCGCGCGGTCCGCGAGTTTCCTGACATGTTCCGCCTGGCTGAGGTCCGACAGACGGATTTCCCATTCCACCCACTCCGCATCCTTCAAAAAGCCAAGCGCTTCAAGATGATCCTTGTAATATGGATGATTGTAGAGGGTGATGAAGGTGCCCATCTGGTCGAAACCATCCGTCAGCATGCCTTCCTTGTCCAGATCGCAGAATCCGAGAGGACCATGAACGCCGTTCAGCCCATGGGCCGTGGCCCAGGCCATGACCGTGTCGAGCAACGCCTTTGAAACCTCCAGGTCGTCGATGAAATCAATCCATCCAAAACGCGCATACGGATTGCCCCATTTTTTGATATAGGCATGGCTGATGATTCCCGCGATGCGGCCGACTGTCTTTCCGCCTTTCCTGGCGATCCAGTAGGCAGCCTCGCTGAATTCGAACGCGGGATTCTTTGTGCTGTCCAGCGTGAACAGCTCATCGGCAATCAGGGGCGGGACCCAATTCGGATTGTCCTGATACAACGTGAATGGAAACAGGATAAACTTTTTCAGCTGCCTGCGTGTTTCCACCTTGATGATTTCAACCATGTCCATCCTCCGTCTTTGTATTTGCTCCAGCCGGGCAGCCCCCTATGTCACCGGCTCCCCCAAATCCGGCCTGTACAGGTTCCGCTTGTCAAGAGACCAGACCGGTTCGGAAAAGCATCCGGGTTTCACATCCTTCAGCGCATTGTCGTAATCATATACGCGGGCATCCATCGTGTCGAGGTGATGCAGCAGTTCGGCTTCCAGAAACATCGGCGGTTTCGGACTGCCGAACTCGGCCTTGTCGTGATGACTGAGCACCATGTGCTTGAGAAGGAGCACCACTTCCGGAGACGAATCCAGATTCCGGCCCACCCGGTCGATTTCCGTGATGCCGATGACGATATGCCCGAGCAGCTTCCCCGATTTTGAATACTCGGCGATACCCAGTTCCGAAGCATCCATCTCGTCCATCTTGGCCAAATCGTGCAGCAGCACGCCTGCGAAGAGCAGGTCCGTGTCTACCGACGGATAAACGCCCGCAATGGCGTCGGCCGCCTGCAGCATGCGCACGAGATGGAACAGCAGGCCGCTGCGGATGGCATGGTGCAGGGATTTGGCCGCGGGATAAAAAAGCAGTTTCTGCTCGCGATCGTCCAGCATCGTTAAAACAATAGAACGGATTTCTCTGTTTCGGATGCGACCGGCAAACTCGTAAATATCCGCCAGCATGACTTCGGGTGCCAATGGCGCGGAAGGCACGAATGTGCCGATTTCCGCCTGATCCTCCTCATCCGCGACCTTCATGCGGTTGACGCTGAGCTGGGGGGATTCCTTCCATGAATCCACGCGCGCATTCACATAGTAAAGCTTATGGACCGGCAGCGTTCCGATGTCGAACTCCGGCAGGATATTCCAGTCTTTCCCGGGAATTTCGCCGGTGGCATCGATGAACACCAGGTCCAGAAATGGCTTCTTGTTGGAACCGGTGCGCATCTCCCGGCTTTTCAGCACAAAAATCCCATTGATGGTGTCCCCGGTACGAAGTTCGGATATGACCACGCCTTCAAATTTCATATTGTCCCTGTAGCGGCAGGGCCGGATTCATCGCATGAAGCCGGGCGAGGCCGCCCTTTCTGTGTTGTGTGCCTTCATTGTATCCTACTCAGTCCATGGCCAGCAATGGCTTTATCACTTCGAGTACGCCGGTCCGCAAATCTGACAATGCTTTCGTGGCATCCTCCTCCGTTTTTCCGGACACGCCATAGTAAACTTTGATTTTTGGTTCGGTACCGGATGGCCTGATGCAGAACCAGTCTCCGGAAAGCATTTCGTAGTACAGCACGTTTGATTGCGGAAGGAGGAGTCCATTCACGGAACCGGTGACATAGTTCACGGAAACCTGCCCCTGATAATCCCTGCAAGCGGCAACCGCATGCATCCCGAAAGCCTGCGGCGCCCCATCCCTCAACGACTCCATCGCCCGATCAATGCTTTCCAGACCCTCTTTTCCCCTGAGGGTAAACGAGTCAATGGCCTCGATCGTATGGCCATACTGCCCGTAAATGTCCTGCAGCACGTCATTGAGCGTTTTGCCCAGCTTGCGGAAATGCAAGTACATTTCCGCTATCAGCATGGCAGAAACAACGGCGTCCTTGTCACGCGCATGGGTTCCGGCCAGGTATCCGTAGCTTTCCTCATATCCGAACTGATACTGTTTCAAACCCGTATCGTCCAGTTCGCGAATCTGTTCGCCGATGAATTTGAATCCCGTCAGCACCTCGATCAGTTCCACGCCGTAGCGGGCGGCGATTTTTCTGGATAGTTCCGTTGTCACAATGGTCTTCACAGCAAAGGCGTTTGCGGGCAGCGTGCCACGGGCTTGCTTCTGAGACAGGATGTACTCCAGGAGCAGGCATCCTGTCTGGTTTCCGGTGAGGGTGACATAGTCTCCGGCTGAATTCCGCACGACGACCCCGATGCGATCCGCATCCGGATCCGTGCCGAGGATGACGTCCACGTCCTCTTTTTCCGCTAGGGCAATGGCCAGCGTGAATGCGGCCCGTTCCTCCGGGTTCGGCGATTTGACCGTGGAGAATGCGGCATCCGGGAGTTCCTGCTCCGGAACGATCAGGACCTGCTCAAACCCGATTTCCCTCAGGATGCGTCGCACCAGGAGGTTGCCGGTTCCGTGCAAGGGCGTGTATACGATCCGTCCGGTCTTTCCCTCTTCCCGAACCATCTCCGGGTTGACGAGGACCTTCTTCAGCGCGGCCATGTAGGCATCGTCCACCTCCGGACCGACAATGGCAAGCAAATCTTCATCCAGTGCCTGTTTGCGGTTCATGACGGGGATAGTCGACAGGTCTGTTACCGCATT
The DNA here is from genome assembly GCA_025361665.1 of Clostridiaceae bacterium. Taxonomy (GTDB): domain Bacteria; phylum Bacillota; class Clostridia; order DSM-8532; family DSM-8532; genus JAEWSN01. The sequence goes on along the minus strand of JANYKF010000508.1, from coordinate 1,833 downwards.
CACCTCGGATATCACCTCATCCGACTCTTTCAGCGGCAATTGGCACCCGTCCTGCCTGTACACCTTGTAGCCGTTGTACTCCTTCGGATTGTGGCTGGCCGTAATCACCACGCCTGCCGCGCAGCCGAGATGGCGGACAGCGAAAGACAGCTCCGGCGTGGGACGCAGGCTTTCAAACAGGAAGGCGCGTATCCCGTTTCCCGCCATGACCAGTGCGGTTTCCTCGGCAAATTCAGGAGACTGGTTTCGTGGGTCAAAGGCAATGGCCACCCCTTTCGCAGCCATTCCCTGCCGGATCACGTAGTTGGCCAGCCCCTGCGACGCCTTTCGGACCGTATACCGATTCATCCGGTTCGTCCCTGCGCCGATGAGACCACGCATGCCCCCGGTCCCGAACTCAAGATCCCGGTAGAACCGATCTTCGATTTCCTTCTCGTTGCCCGATATGCTTCTCAGTTCATCCCTGGTGCCTTTGTCGAAGCCTGTTCCGTTCAGCCAAAGTTCATATTGCTGCCGATAATCCATCTGCTTGCCTCCATTTTCCAAATAAATACCGCAATCGTCTGTTTTTCTCCGTTTGTCATGAATTGCGATATCCATCTGGGCTTTACCCACTTTTCCCGCTGCCGGACATCCTGTTTCTTCAGCCTTCCTTAACCCAGTCTTCCCGATGCCGGACATCCTGTTTCTTCAGCCACCCTCAAAGGACAATCCGCTCGATCCCTTCCGCAAGGCCATCCGGACGTATCGTGATGACCACGGCATTGAGCTGGGCCCGCCCTTCCGCCGCTTCAAACTGAACCGGCATGGAGGTTGTGAACTTTTTCAGGACGATTTTCGCATCCACACCTATGATGCCGTCAGCCGGTCCTGTCATCCCGACATCGCTGATGAAGGCGGTTCCTTTCGGCAATATGCGGTTGTCTGCGGTCTGCACATGGGTGTGCGTCCCGATGACCGCAGCGGCACGGCCATCCGTGTACATGGCCAGTGCGAGCTTCTCTGAAGTCGCTTCCGCATGAAAATCGATCAGGATGGCGTCTGCCTGGCCTTTCATTGCCTGCAGCTCCCGATCAGCCGTCTGGAAAGGATCATCCAGCAGGACATCCATGTAGACGCGGCCCATCAGATTGATGACACACAGACGCATCCCGTTTTTCTCCACGACGGTTCGCCCTCTCCCTGGAACTCCCCTGGGATAATTCGCCGGACGAACCAGTCTGGAATTCGCGTCGATCATGTTCAGGATTTCCTTGCGTGACCAGGTGTGGTTGCCCATGGTGATGACATCGACACCGGCCCGGAAGATGTCATCCGCGGTGGCAAAGGTGATTCCTCGGCCTGCAGCAGCATTCTCGCCGTTTGCCACGATGAAGTCAGGCCGGTATCGGTCCCGGAGCGAGGGCATGCTTGCCGTCAGCATGTCACGGCCAGGCTGGCCGAATATGTCTCCGATGAAGAGTATGATCACGGTTGTCCCGTCCTTTCCAGTGCTTCCGCATTGCCTTCCGGAAAAAACAAAAAGCGTGTTTCCACGCTTCCTGCCTTTTTCCAGGAAATTTCAATGAAATGGCTGTGGATTCTTCTATTTGGCGTACTCGACTGCGCGCGTCTCGCGAATGATGTGGACCTTGATCTGCCCCGGATACTCCATTTCACTCTCGATGCGCTTGACGATGTCCCTGGCCACCAGAATCATGTTTTCATCCGAAACCAGTTCCGGCTTCACCATGATGCGGACTTCGCGGCCGGCCTGGATGGCAAATGACTTTTCGACTTCCGGAAACGCGTTGGCGATTTCCTCCAGTTTCTGAAGCCGTTTGACGTACGTTT
>JANYKF010000469.1 GCA_025361665.1 Clostridiaceae bacterium | reverse complement strand
GCCGGATTTCCTTCACCGCGATTTCGCGGTGGATTGTGCCCTGGCCGGCAAGCACCTGCTGATCGAGAAGCCGCTTGCGACAACCCGGCAGGATGCGGAGGACGTGATGAATGCCGTGGAACGCACCGGCGTCCGCATGATGGTGGATCTGCACAACCGCTTCAATCCGCCTTTTGCCGTTGCGAAAGCTTCCCTGGATGCCGGCGATATCGGCCAGCCGTACAGTGCCTATTTCAGGCTGAACGACGCCAAGTGGGTGGCGACGGATATGCTGTCATGGGCCGCCGAGTCCTCCATACTCTGGTTCCTTGGTTCCCACAGTGTGGATACACTCCGGTGGTTTTTCTCGGATGAAGTGGAAACCGTGTATGCCGTCAGCCGGAAAGGCATCCTGTCCGGCCTTGGCGTGGACACGGAGGACATGTTCCAAACCATTCTGACTTTTCGGAACGGCGGCATCGCCACCATGGAGAACGGCTGGATCACGCCTAATTCCCACCCCTGTGTGAACGACATCAAATTCAACATCACCGGCACAAAAGGCATGTTCAATCTGGACCTTTCCAACAACCAGATGATTGAGCGGTTCACGGACATGAAAAGCGACAGGCCGGATGTGCTTGTGAACCACTTTGTCCATGGCAGGGCGATGGGCTTCGCCTACCAGAGCATCCGCCATTTTGTGGACAGGCTTCTCGACGGCAAGCCGTTCCTTGTGACGCCGGAGGATGCCGCCAATACTTCTCTTGTCATTCTGGCCATCCTGGAATCAGCGAAAAAGCGGGAGCCTGTGACGGTGTCCTATTTTTAGCCAGTGTCAGGAGCAAGCCGATTTATCCCTTGCCACACTTCACGGTGAGAATCGAATCTTCCCATCCCGGCGGACTCTGGAATGCATGGGATCCGTGCAGGGGAAATGGGTCCACCTGGATGGTTTCACCATTTTCCGGATTGATCCATATCCCGGTGACTCGTCCGTGTGATTTGAACCGATTCATTTTTATGGTGAAGGGAACCGGGCTGCCGGAATAAAGCATCCAAAAATCTCCTGCCGGGGAACGGAGGACCCTGACCGGATTGGCGGCAGTATCTTCGCTGTCGATGAGGGACTGATCCGCCTGCAATTCCCACCAATGCGTGGAAGTGAAGATATTTTTCAATACCGTCATCTGCCGGGCTCCTGGAGAATCAAGCGAAGCTCGCCATGAGGCGGGCACCCTCCAATTGTCGTTATGCCCGTAGCTATGGAAACCGCCCGCAAAACAGGAAAGGTATGCCTGCTTTCTGATGATGCGGGGTGTGACGGCAAATCCGTATTCAGGGCCGTCTTCATAGGCCCCCTCCGCCATGACGACCGGCTTGGCCGGAATGCGGCGGCAGTCTTCCATGACTGAATCGAAGATGAGGTCCACGGAACTGAATGTCTGAATGCAGTTGAAATCCAACCAGCTTTCTCCATGGGCTATTCCGGAAGTGGCCACGGGATGGGCGGGATCGGGATGGCAGGTGATCAGGTGTGAGCCCGCATCGCCCTCACGCAGGCCCCAGGCCAGTTCTCGGGTGATTTCGAGGAATTCTCCCGCCGGAACGTAATACGAAGCGACCCAGATGATATTTGGACATGCCTGATAGCGAACACCCAGCCATTGTCCGAATGCACGGGCATTTTCCCGGCTGCAGAGACGAAACGCGGGATGATCGATGCCAATCGCCAATACGATGCCGCACTGCCGGGCGCACTCCAAGATGGAATCAACATGTTCAAAGTAGGCAAGGTTCGGCACTGACAAGTCATTGCCCGGGAATGCCTCGCCAGGCACGGCCTTTGCTTCGACCTGGTCCCTGAACCCGAGCAGCATGACCTGGATGACGGTGAACCCCTTCTCCTTGCGGTTCTTCAGGATATGCCCGGCTTCTTCCAATGTATGGCAGCGGAAAAGATTCCATTGCGTGTCGCCAAGCCAAAACAGGGGGCCTCCGCCAATGTCCTCGAAGTATCGGCCGCTTTCGGAGATGTGTAAAGCCATTTGGTTCATTTCAACAATCCCTCCCGAATAACTTCAAGCCGGATATGACAGAAAATGGGATGACGTGGTGCCGGATGGCCATGTCCTGGCAACCCGGTCAGCTCCAGGCCCGGTCATTGGAGTACTCGAAATTCCACTCATCCGTAGGCGCCCACAAGGCTGGGAAACCGGGGAAAAGATGGTCTTTCAGCACTTCGTCATTGAAATCGTCGATCCCCAGTCCGGGTTTTTCCGACGGCGTGATTTGGCCGTTCCGAATCAGGTTTCCGCCCGTGCCGGTCACCATGTCGTCCCACCAGGCCACATCCGGGGCATTGAACTCCATGGAGAAGAAGTTCTCCGTGGCTACGCCCATATGGGCTGTCGCGAGTGCCGCCACGGGGGTCTCGCACATGTGCAGGGCCATGGAAACGTGGTACCGCTGGGCCATGTCGCCCATCTTTTTGGTTTCGAGAATGCCGCCGGAAGAACAGATATCCGGATGAATGAACGCGACCCCGCGGTTTTTGCACAACTCCTCGATGTTTTCCGTCAGGTAGATGTCTTCTCCCGTGGCCAGCGGGGTTGTCGTGCTTTGGGAAAGCCTCGTGTATTCCTGGACGTATTGCATGGGCAGCACGTCTTCCGCCCATGTGAGGTGATATTTCTCCAGGCGCCGCAGCAGTTTTGTCGCGTCTTCAAGACCCATGTAGCCAAGATGATCAATGGCCAGCATGATGTCATTTCCCAATTCGTGCCTGAGATCCGCAACGTATTCCTCGTAGCGGTCCAGACCCTTTTCCGTGATGCGGAGGCCAGTCATGAAGTGCTGCACATTGATGGCGTCATAGGCCCGGTTCCGGCGCGCGTAATCCATCCGACCATCCTTCTCCCCGAGCCGGTAATGGTTCATGTAATCCATCTGGATGCCTTGCTGCCGCATCCGGTTGTCATAATATCCCGGCGGACCCACAACGAGGATTTCTTCGGGATGAAGGGACTGAATGAATTCGATACCAACAACCGCCTTGACCATTCCGCAGCCGAAGCGCCTTGCCCGTTCTTTCAACGCCCGCGCCTGCCCGGCACCCGTATTCACTTCTTCCTGTGTGGCAAACCCTTTGTCCATATAAACTGGGATTGAATCACGGAATTTACCTCCAAGCATCTGAAAGACAGGTACGCCATATGCTTTTCCAGCCAAGTCCCATAGAGCGATTTCAATCCCGCTGACGCCGCCGCCTTGCCTTGCCGTGCCTCCAAACTGCTTGATGCGGCGAAACAGGCGATCCACGTCGCACGGGTTTTCTCCCAGAAGGCGGCTTTTCAGCAAGGCCGCATAGGTTCTTGATCCGTAATCCCGCACTTCGCCCAGTCCCACGATGCCTTGGTTGGTGTAGATTTTCAGCAAGGTGCAATGCATGGGGGCGTCAGCCAAATCGACAAACCGGATGTCCGTGATCTTCAGTTCTGAAGGGCGGGAATGGGTATTTACGTGCTGCAGGGCCTGATCGTACTGATTCATCTGTTGGACTCCCTTCCGAGTGGTCACTCGTTACGGATCTGATAATCTTCACCCTATCATAATGCGCAACCGGCATCAATGGTCGTTCATCAATGGTCGTTCAATCAATGGTCGTTCAATCAAAGGTCGTTCATCTTGTGCTATTCGGGTGGTTGAGTTACAATGGCCATATTAGCTATTTAAGCCAAATCAGCTATTTTAGTCATGCAGAGGAGATTCGTATGTTGATACATGCGACCGATCTGAAAAACAATCTCGGCAAGTACCTGCGCGAAGCCATGCGCGAAGACATCATCGTCTTGAGCAACGGCCAGAAAGTGGCCCGGCTGACCGCGTACAAAGAGCCTGAGACCCATCCGGAAACCACTCTCATGGTGAGTGAACGGGCGGCGGCCTATGCGGCTTATCCACGGGAAGCCACTTTTGAAGAATTTCTTGAACTCACCAACTCGAGCGAGGAACGGTATGAGTATATCGATGGCGTGATCTATTGGATGTCTTCGCCCAAGACCATCCACCAGACGGCGCTGGGTGAACTTTATTATCACTTTGCGGCCTGGTTCCGCGACAAAAGCTGCCGCCCCATGCTTGCCCCTTATGACATCACGCTGAAACGAAGCGCTGACAAACCCAATGTAGTACAGCCGGACTTGATGGTGATCTGCGACCTGGATGAGCACTTGAATGACAAGGGCTACTACATGGGTGTGCCTTCGCTGGTCATCGAGATCTTGTCGGAAAGCTCCCTTGGCAAGGATTCCGTCAAGAAGCTGGATCTTTATCTCTCCACCGGGGTCTCCGAATACTGGATCGTAAATCCTTTCAACCGGGAAATCACAATATATAAATTTGAAAATGGGGACGTAGCCGACAGCCGGAATTTCCACGACAGCGAAAATGCGGCGTCATTCATGTTCGAGGGTCTGGTCATACCGGTACATTCAATTTTCGGCTAGTATGGAAAAATCGGTGGCTTGAGGAGGGAAATGACATGGAAAAACGTGATTTTGGGAATACGGGGCTGCGCACATCCATTCTGGGTTTCGGCGGATTTCACCTGCTGGAGATCCCGCTTGCGGAAGCCAGGGTCTTGCTCAACGGATATCTGGACGCGGGCGGAAACTATATTGAAACAGCTTTCGGGTACGGCGATGGCGAATCGGAACGCAAGATCGGGCTCTCCGTATCTCATCGGCGCGACGAATACATCCTGGTCACGAAAACCGGAGAACGAGGCAGGCAGGGATGCCTGGATTCCGTGAACCGAAGCCTCTCCAATCTGAAGACAGAGTACGTCGATGTGCTGTTGATGCATGCAGTAGGCACCATGGAAGACCTTGACGCCATCCTCGCGCCGGATGGCGCCGTTGCCGGCGCGGAACAGGCCATGCGGGAAGGAAAGGTCCGGTTCATCGGCCTATCGATGCACGGTCAGCCGGATGTCCTGGTGGAGGCGCTCCGGCGCTACCCGTTCCGAGCGGTGATGACGACGATCAATTACTATGATCATTTCAATTTTCCCGAAATCGAGGAAACCCTTCTTCCACTTGCCAACGCCAAAAACGTTGCCGTCATCCTGATGAAGCCTGTTGCCGACGGCCTCCTGTACCGCTCCGCCGAACCGGCTTTCCGGTATGCCTTCAGCCAGCCGGTTTCCGTCGTGGTCGGGGGCATCAACAGCCGTGCCATGCTGGAAGCGGATCTTTCCTATGCCGAAGCATTCGTGCCGATGAGCGATGAGGACAAGGAGAAGCTCTATCGGGACGCGCCGGAACTTGGCAACTATGTTTGCCGCCAGTGCGGAAAATGCCTCTCGTGCCCTGAAGGGATCGACATGCCGGAGATCTTCAGGCTTGAAGGATATTATGATCGCCAGATGGCGGACGGAACCGTGACAGACACGGCGGATTTCGCACTGCGCCAACGGCTGCGGTTCTGGTTCGGCAACAATGGCATGGCGAGGAACCTGTACAGGGACCTGTCTGTCAAGGGGGATCGCTGCACGGAATGCAGAATCTGCATGCCAAAGTGTCCGTATGGCATCGACATCATCCGGAAACTGGGAATTGCCGATTATAAACTGGCAGACAAAGACATATACTGAAACCCGAGTTTCCTGGAGAGTCCATGTAGCCGCATGAGCCTGGAGAGTCCATGGAACCGCATGAGCCTGGAGAGTCCATATAAACATATGATCCTGGAGAGTCCATGGAACCGCATTCATCGTGAACCGGGAGGAAACAACTTGGAATTCTACACGGCCTTCAATGAAAAGCGGCCAATACGGCTGAATGCGCAAACCAGGGAATTCGCTTGGGAATCCCTGCACGGCAGATACGGCGAGGAATCCCTGCGAACGCCCGTGGTTGCGGTGGATGACATCATCGGGTTCGAACGGATGACGGAATACGGGAAATACGATGCGGCCATTGCCAGGATCGCCGAGATGGCGCCCATCCGTATTTGCGAATTCGAAACAGTCAGCGGGGCCGCTACGCTCGGGGGTGCCATCGATCACGTGGTTCCCGCATTTTGGCGTGGTGGAAAGCTGTGGGACAGCGTCAGCCACGTCACGCTTGGTTTTGGCAAGGTGCTGGAAACCGGCATCGACGGAATTGCTCAGGAACTCATCTTGCGTCTGGCTGACCCGGCGCTGGGTGCCCCGCAGATTGAAATCCTGGAGAGCATGCGAAACACGATCGGTGCCTTGCGTGTCTGGCACAAAAGGTATCTGGAGGCATTGGCCCGCGTGAAGCCTGCCATCCATGGCAATTTGATCCATGTTCCGTTCAAACCGGCCCGCCATTTCCACGAAGCGGTTCAAAGCCTGTGGTTTGTCTTTGCCTTCGAACGCCTTTGCGGGAACTGGCCGGGAATCGGCCGGATCGATGAAATGCTGGGGGGATTCCTCAAGCGGGATTTGGCTTCCGGTGTTCTGACACTGGACGAAGCCAGGGAGATTTTGGCCGGATTCTTCATTAAGGGCTGCGAGTGGATTCGCCGGGATATTCCGGAAGACTGCGGAGATGCACACCATTACCAGAACATCGTCTTGTCCGGCATGGACGTGGACGGCCAGGATGTAACCAACGAAGTGACCTATCTGGTTCTGGACATCGTCGAGGAACTTGGCATCGGCGATTTTCCGGTTTCCGTCCGTATCGGGGGAAATACGCCGGAGAAACTGCTGACCCGAATGGCGGAAGTCATACGCCATGGCGGTGGGATCGTGGCGGCCTATAATGAACCGCTGATCCTCAAAAGCCTCACGGAATTCGGATACTCCACCGCGGAGGCCCGCCGCTTCGCCAACGATGGCTGCTGGGAAGTGCAGGTACCGGGAAAGACCCACTTCGGATATTACCCGTTCGACAGCCTGAAGATCCTGCTCAACGATACGTTGGGCCTGAATGGCACTCCGGCACTTTTTGACGATTTCGGTTCCCTGTACGCCAAATACCTGGCTGATTTGAAGCGGGCAGTGGAAGGGATCTACCGGGATACTGTCAGGGACCGGACAGGGCAGCTGCCGGGGGCCGATTGGCACTGGCGCACCGCCATCCCTTGTTCCGCCGTTTCCATGCTGACCGAAGGGTGCATCGAATCGGGACTGTCTTATCTGGGCGGGGGGGCGCGCTACAATGTCATGTCTCCCCATATCGGCGGAGCACCGGATGCAGGCAACAGCCTGTATGCGATTCACAAGCTGGTGTTCGAGGAGCGCAAGGTATCCTTCAGTGGCCTGATGGCCATCCTGCAAAGCAATTGGGAAGGACAGGAAGCTCTGCGGCAATATGTGCTGAACCAATACACGTACTATGGGAACGATCATGATGAGGCGGATGCATTCACCTGCAATGTCCTGAACGATTTTGCCGGCATCGTGGCGGAACTGAAGGGACGCTGCCCGATCCTGTTTCCGGCAGGGGTCAGCACATTCGGACGTCAAATCGAGTGGGCACCTTTCCGGACTGCCGTTCCGTTTGGTCGCAGAAAGGGAGACATCCTTTCTTCCAACACGTCACCCACGCCGGGAACGGATTCTGCCGGCGCAACCGCCATGATCAGGTCGTACTGCAAGGCCGACCTGTCCAGGCAGGCGAATGGCGCTGCCCTGGATGTGAAACTGCATCATACGGCCGTGCAGGGAGAGAACGGGGTCGAATCCCTTGTCGCCCTCCTGAAGGGTTTTGTGGCGCTCGGGGGGTTCTTCCTGCAGCCGGATGTGGTGGATGCCACCGTACTGCGGCTGGCACAGGCGAATCCGGAAGATTACAAGACCCTCTCTGTCCGCGTATCCGGCTGGAACGCGCGATTTGTGACACTGGGTCCGGAGTGGCAGGAAATGGTGATCGAACGAACTGCGCAAGGAGTATGATCGAATGCTGCTTTCCATCACCAACATCCAGCGTTTCAGCACGCATGACGGGCCGGGTGTCCGAACCACCGTGTTTTTTCAGGGCTGTCCCTTGCGGTGCGCATGGTGCCATAATCCGGAAACGCAGTCCGGCTGCCCGATGCTATTTTATGTGGCCGGAAGATGCATCGGATGCGGAGCCTGTGTGAAGGCATGCCCGAACGGCGCGCATTCGATGCATCCGTTTGGACGCACCGGCAGGCATGATTATGATGCGACCCTCTGCAAAGGCTGTTTCCGATGCACGGAGGCATGCCCTGCGAAGGCTGTCGAACCTGTCAGCCGCATGCTGGATCCGGTTGAAATCATGGAAATCGTCCTGAAGGATAAAGTGTTCTACGGGGAAAAGGGGGGAATCACCCTTTCCGGCGGAGAACCCTTGCTGCAGGCGGGCGGCTGTCTGGAACTCCTTCGTCTCGCGAAGGACAACGGCCTGAACACAGTCGTGGAAACGGCCGGCCATTTCGATGCAACCCATCTTGCCCCGATTGCGGCGCTTACGGATTTGTTTCTCTGGGACTTCAAGGATGGAAACGCGAAACGCCACAAGGAATATACAGGCGTATCCAATGCACTGATCCTGAAAAACCTTCGCGCGGCGGATGCGCTGGGATCGAAAATCCTCCTGCGAAGCATGCTGGCAAAAGGAATCAACCTGGAGGAAGAACATCTTCATTCGCTCGCGGAAACGGCTTCCGGTCTGAAACACTGCATCGGGGTGGAGCTTCTTTCCTATCATCCCTATGGCGGGTCGAAGAGTGAACAGATGGGATTGGGAGACAACGGGAGAAAAGACTGGATTCCATCCGCGGAAGAGATGAGACTTGCCGGAGAGACATTGCACAGGCTGATGAGGCCGGGAATTCGTGAACCGGAATGACGTTTCACGTGCTGTTTCATAAGCGCTGGCAATTATCCTGCGTCATATCCATGCCGGGTTGAATCACCCGGTTGTTTCGAAATGATGCAGGATGCTCAGCGCGGTGACTTCGTCGATGATCATCCTATTGAAGAAACCGCCTTTCGCCGCGGCGATGAGCGATAGGGCCTTGTCTGCGCCCGCGCCCAGCACGACGACGTTCGGGATGCGCTTCAGCTGTGCCAGCCCGATGGTCAGCACGCGGCCGGTCAGAAACGTTTCGATGACCGTGCCTTCCATCGTCAGCCTGTTGCTGAATACTTCTCCTGCGCTATCATAGGTCAGAAGCTGTTCCCATTCCTCCGGCGACAGAAAGATCCGATAGAATGCACTGAGGTTCTGTGAAACCGAAGAACCGATGCCGAAGATGGCCGTGTCGATTTTGTCAAACAGATCAATGTGTTTCCGAATGGCGGGTTCTTCCAGCAGCATAGTGCACAGCAGCCGGTCCTTCACGATGTAAGGGGCGGGAAAAAGGGACCAGCTTGCCCCGGCCTTCGCGGCCAGATTCCTGACCAGGTCATGGCCGTCCACATAGTCCGTGCTGACGGTGGATTGGGATGCGACGCTGCCGGATATCTGTACGAACAGGCAATCCTTGCATTGACCGGGGTAGTTGTACTCCCGTACCATCGCCTGCAGCGTGGTTCCCCAGTCAAGGCCAACCGTCATGCCGTCTTTCAGCGATTCACCCAGGTACCTTGCCGCCGCGCGTCCCACATTGGTCTTGGATTCATTGAGGGTGGACCCGGATGCGACGATCACCGCTGCGTCAATCTTCATCCACTCGCACAATTGCGTCTCCAGCTTGCGATAGTATTCTGGTTTGTTGTTGATGTGAAACTCGATGATATGGTACTCCCGGCATTTTTTCAGGATGCGGGAAACCTTGAACCGGGATATACCGTACATTTCCGCTATCTCATCCTGGGACAACTCGCCCAGATAGTACAAGGTGGCGATTTTGCCCAGGGATTCCCGATTCTCCTCGAACAGCATATCCTGATGCCTCCTTCCGACTGCAGAATTTCCGTTGGAAAGCCAATTCTGGTTTCCCGATGGCGCAGCAATGGCATGGCGATCATACAACAACATGCTCATATGTGCAAGGGTCATGGCCCGCCATGTATGATTCACCGCATGCCGGTGATACAATACCGATGGAATGACCGATTTGATGAATCATGGAACCACAGACGCATCAGAAAAAGGAAGGTTGGGTCCATATGCTGAGAGAATTGAGGGAACGCGTCCTGATTGCAGGAAAGAAACTGCGCGAATATGACCTGATCGTCATGGCAGGCGGAACGGTGGCCGCCCGCGACCCGGAGACAAACCTTGTCGTGATCACCCCGAGCGGCATGGAGTATGAAAACCTTACCTGGGAAGACATGTGCGTCATCGACATCGATACGCTCAAACCGGTGGACGGGAAGAGAAGGCCATCCTGCGCCAGCGACATGTTCACGGCCGTTCTGCGCGCAAGGCCGGACATTCTCTGCGTCACCCATGCCCATTCAAGATATGCCACGGCTTTTTCGGCACTCAACAGGGAAATTCCCGTCATCACCACCACGCAGGGCAACCTCGTGGGCGGTCCGGTCCCCTGCACCCATTGGGTGCACCCGGATCCTCATACGCCGGAATACCTCCAGGACATCGTGGACACCATGGGCAGCGGTTATGCGGTCAATATCCGCAACCACGGCCTTGTCGTGGGCGGCAGCACGGTGGAGGAGTCCATCGAGAACATCATCACGTGCGAGGTGACGGCACAGACGACTTTCATCGCCGAGCAGATGGGCAAGCCCTATTTCCTCACGCCGGATGAAACGCGTCGCGCCCATGCATTCGCCAAGTCTGTCGTGGGGCAGCATATCAAGTGAATCAGGGTCCTGCATGCGGATGAAGCCCGTGCCTGCCGGTGGATTGCTCATAAGTGCAGCCGCAGGGCCGGCTGTGCGGTAGGGGGTTGTTGGGCGGGTTTTCGGCTGATGAAGAGGGAAAGGCCCGTGTTGGGCGGGTTTTCGGCTGATGAAGAGGGAAAGGCTCGTGTTGGGCGGTCAAACAGGCCGCGAAGATGACAGGGATGGATCTGGAGGGAAGCGTTATGCAACCGACAAGTGGCGAAATGCTCGGTATCTATGAAACAATGCTGTTGATCAGGACAACTGAACTGAAGATGGTTGAACTGTTCAAAAAAGGGGAGATCGAAGGACACATGCTGCCTTGCCTCGGGCAGGAAGCCATCCCCGCTTCGCTGGCCAAAGTATATGCGGACACGGACTATCTTGTGACAGGGCATCGCGGTGGAGGGCACTACGTCGCCCGCGGCTGCGACTACAATGCGCTGTGGGCGGAGCTCTATGGGCGGGTGGATGGCGTCACCAAAGGCCGCGGAGGCCAGATCCACCTGATGGACATGACCAAAAAGGCGATGACCGGAAACGCCGTCGTCGGGCAGCAGTGGGGTATTGCCACCGGGGCGGGCTTTGTCGCACGGAAGCGCGGCGTCATGGTCGTTGCCGTAGGCGGAGAAGGTTCCACCAACCGGGGGGTATTCCATGAAAGCTTGAATATGGCAGCGGTGCAGAAACTGCCCATTCTTTACGTGATCGAATACAATGACCGCCAGATGTGGAATGTGTGCTCGGAGACGACGGCCGGCGAGCGCATCGCCACACGGGCGCTCGCTTATGGCATGGAAGGCGCCTCGGTGGATGGAAACGATGTCCTGGCCATCCATGCCAAAGCCGCTGAATTCGTTCGGAAGATCCGGGAGGGATCCGGTCCCTGCCTGCTGGAATGCATCACGGCGAAATGGACGGACAGCGTCAGCAACCTGAGGAACCTGCCGGAGAATGTTGAAGCGATGAAGAAGCCCGATTTTGATCCCGTCCTGCGGTTTGAGACGAGACTCAGGATAGATGGCGTACTAACGGATTCCTTGGATCTGCAGATTAAGGAAAATGTTCGGCAGAAACTGCAGGGCGCCTTGAGCTTTGCCTTGGCAAGCCCAGTGCCGGACCGGTACGACGGCATCGATGAAGTCTACAGCCAGCCGGTATAGGTTCAGCCAGCCGGTATAGGTTCAGCCATTGCCGGTATAGGTTCAGCCATTGCCGGTATAGGTTCAGCCAGCCGGTATAGGTTCAGCCATTGCCGGTATAGGTTCAGCCATTGCCGGGGTCCGCACGACAGGTCCCAAAAGGTTGCCGATGCAATGACAGGGAGGAATGGAACCATGAGACAGATGAAATTCGTTGATGCGCTGCGCGAAGGCATGATAGAGGAAATGCGCCGCGACCCCGATGTATTCCAGATTGGCGAGGCCATAGGCGGGATGCAGGGAGGTATTTTCGGCGTCACGAAAGGGCTGGAGGAGGAATTCGGCAAGGACAGGGTCATCGAGACCGCCATTTCCGAAGGGGCGCTGGGCGGGGTGGCCGTGGGGGCTGCGGCATTCGGCATGCGGCCGGTGGTCGAAATCATGTTCGGCTCCTTGATGACACTTGTGGTGGACGAGGTTCACAACCAGGCGGGATCTCTTTACTATGTCAGCGGCGGTAAAATCCCATGCCCCATGGTCATCCGCACATGCAACTGGATGAGGATCATATCCGGTCCGCATCACTGCGGCAATCTCGACGCGACATTCATGAACTCCCCCGGCGTCAAGCTGGTCATCCCATCCACCCCGTACGATGCGAAGGGGCTCATCAAGGCGTCCATCAGGGACAATGATCCGGTTGTATTCATGGAATACTCGCCTCTCTACACGCTGAAAGGCGATGTGCCGGAAGAGGAATACATCGTGCCGATCGGCAAGGCCGATATCAAGCGCGAAGGCAAGGACGTCACGGTCATTACGTACGGTGTGGGTGTTCATGACGCACTGGGCGCGGCCGAGGAATTGGAAAAGGAAGGTGTCAGCGTGGAAGTGCTGGATCTTCGCACGGTGCTGCCTTATGACAAGGACGCGATCCGAAAATCCGTGGCCAAGACTTCGCGCGTCGTCATCACCTATGAAGGATACAAGACCGGTGGCATCGGCGCGGAAATCGCCGCCTTCATCGCCGAGGAATGCATCGAAGACCTGAGTGCGCCCATTCTGCGCGTGGCAGGCAAGGATGTCCCGTGCCCCTCGAACCGCAGGCTCATCGAGGGCATCAGCATCGGCATGAAGGATGTCGTGGACGCGATCCGTAAATTGATGGCGTAATGGACGCGGGAACGATGCAATATTGGAGGGACTCCCAACATGGCAGAAATCATCGTTATGCCGAAAATGAACCTCACAATGGAAGAAGGGTATCTGGCAAAATGGCACAAGGCCGTGGGGGAAACTGTCGCAGTCGATGAGCCCCTGTGCTCGATCGAGAATGCGAAGGAAACAGAGGACATGCTGTCCATGGTCGCCGGAACCCTGCTGAGGCGGATTGGCGAAGAAGGTTCTGAATACCCTGTCGCGGCGCCTATCGCCATCATCGGAAGCCCGGGAGAGGATATCTCGGGCTTGCTTGCACAAATCGGCAGCAAACCCGGCACGCCTGATGCGACGAGTCAATCCGGGCAGCCGGGCACGCCTGATGCGAGTGGCCATCCGCCGCTTGACGGCAGGCAAATGGCTGTGGACATGGAACCGGCTGCAGGCAAAGAACCGGAGATTCCGCTGAAAATGATGCCGAAGGTGAGAAACCTTGTCAGGGATCTGAACATCGATCCTGCTGCCCTGGCTGCTTTCTGCGCCGGGAGGAGAATTACGGAGGATGAGGTTCTGGCGTTTCAGAGGAGCCGGGCGGCAACCGTCAAGTCTGTGGAAACGGCTGTTGGCGACCGGTGCGAAAAGATGTCCGCCATGCGGAAATCCATCGCGAAAAACATGTCTGAGAGCTGCGGCAGGACCGCGAGACTGACTAATTTCATGGAAGTGGACATGACGGACACCTTTCGGATGTTGAAGGCCATGAAGGACGAAGGGAAGAAACCTTCCGTCACTGCCGTGATTGTCAAAGCCTGTGCGCTGGCATTGCGGGAGTTTGAGATCATCAATACCTCATTGAACGAGGCCTCGGATGAAATCATTTTCAGGAGCGAGGTGAATATTTCCTGTGCTGTGGATATCCCGGGAGGTTTGGTTGTTCCTGTCGTCAGAAAGGCTGACACGAAGGATCTTCTTGTCATCTCGCAGGAGATCGCCGATTTTTCCTCCAAGGCGCAGATGGGCAGGCTGACGAACGAGGAAATGAAGAATGGCACGTTCACTGTCTCGAATGTCGGCATGCTCGATGTCGATTTCTTCACGCCCATCATCAACTATCCGCAGACGGCCATTCTTGGCGCAGGCACTGTCAGGACGCTGCCGCGATATGCGGATGAAGCCTGTGAAATACTCGCGCCACGCAAGATCATGATGCTGTCGCTGACATATGACCACAGGGTGATTGACGGAGCGCCCGCTTCCAGGTTCCTGAGGCGCGTGAAGGTGCTTCTCCAAGACTTTTTCTTGTCGCAATAGCGTGAAGGTGCTTCCTCAGGAGGGAATATGCTGAAACTGCGGGACCTGCCCTTTGGATTGTATGAAAAATCCATCTGCAACAGCCTGAGCTGGGAAGAAAAATTTTCCCTCGTCAAAGCGGCGGGATATGATTACCTGGAGATTTCCATCGACGCCACACCGGAGCGGCTGCGCCGCCTTTACGACCGGGATGAAAAGCTGCAAATCCGGCGCATGTCCGAAAAAATGGATGTGCCGCTTTACACATTCGCCTTTACCGCAAACCGCTTTTTTCCGTTGGGGAGCGAGGATACGTCCATCAGGGAGAAAGGTGTAGAGCTCCTGGATGCCGCCATTGACTTTGCTGCGTTTGTCGGGGCAAGAACGGTGCAAATCGCCAGCTATGATGAGTATGAGACTGCCCGCCGCAACATGATGACGGAGGCCTATTTCAGGCAATCCCTGGAGCGTTGCCTGAATCATGCCGCCATCCGGGGCGTCATTATTTCACTGGAGACGATGGACAGCGATTTCATGGATACCACGCATAAGGCGATGAACTATGTCCGCGCGTTCGACAGCGCTTTCCTGCAGGTCGGCGTGGATCCCGGCAATATCGCGGCCATGGGGAACAACCCGCTCGTGGATTTTCCGATCGGGGGAAAGCACATTGTAGAAGTGGAGTTCAAGGACGTGCTCCCGGGCATCGTGCGGGATGTCGCATTCGGCGAGGGCATCATGGATTTCGATGCCTGTTTCAGGGCGCTTCATGACATCGGGTACCAGGGGTTCATGGCGGCGGAGATGTGGTCCCACGATAATCCGGCGAATCATGAGAAAATCTACACGGCAATCGCGTTTTTAAAAAGGAAGATGGCAGACTACTAGGATCATTCCACCGTTCATTTTTTGGGAGGGTTCCGAATGGACAAAAGATATCTCATTGGAATCGACATCGGGACGACCATGATGAAGGCTGTTTTTCTGGATGCTGTCGACGGCCGGCTGGTGACGACGCAGACGGCGGAGATCTTCCCGGTCAAGGCGGAAAATCCGGATTGGATCGAATATGATGCGGAACAATGGTGGAAACACATAGGGGACCTGCTAAAAAAAGGGTGGGCGGCAGGCGTCGATCCTTCGCTGGTGGCGGGTATCTGCTTCGGCGGCTGGGCGGTGATGGCGTTTCTGGTGGACGCGCAGGGCAAACCGCTGTGCAATCCCGTTCACTACAACGACATGCGGCACATGGCAGATGTGGCGGAGCTTGACGCCGCCGTGGGCCCGCTCTGCGTGGAAAGAAACGGCAACTTCCCGGGCATGTACAGCGGGCTTGCCAAGCAATACTGGTGGATGAAGCACAGGCCGCAGGTTTACGGGAAAGCGGCCTATTTTTCGACCGAAGTCAGCTGGGTCAACTTCAGACTCACCGGCATATGGGGCTGGAACCGGACGGAAGCGGGTTTCTACGGCCAATACAATGCCGGAACGGGCCAATGGGATGATGAGATCATCGAAAAGGCGGGATTGCGCAGGGACATGTTCCCGAAGCTGCATGATGCCTGGGAAGTCATGGGCCATGTCACGGAACAGGCCGCGCTCGAGACCGGTCTGGCGCCGGGCACGCCTGTGCTGGGCGGGGTCGATGACGCCTCTCCCGTCGCCATCGCGACCGGCGCGGTCCGGGAAGGGCAATGCTACCTGTCCGTTGGTTCAGGGGCCAATGTCGTCGTGAATGCGGCGGAGGTCATCAGCCATCCCACCACGATCACGTACCCGCACTGCATACCCGGGCTTCATATGCTCATCGCCGTTCTTTCCAGCACCGGCCTCAGCTACAAGTGGATGCGCAACAACTTTGCCCAGGTGGAGGAGGCTTTGGCCAAAACAACAGGAGAAGATCCGTATGACTACATGAAC
>JANYKF010000445.1 GCA_025361665.1 Clostridiaceae bacterium | reverse complement strand
ATCTGGGGCAGGGAGCCTGGACACTGCTCAAAACTTCGGGCGGTCCAAAGTATACGGATGCCGGACAAGGCGGAAACATCACCCCTGAAGACCTGACCGTGGGCCAGGCAGTCCTGTTCTCGACGCTGTACGATTTCACGGAGACATTTGGACTGGACCCAAAACTGTATACCGATGTCGACCTTGTGGGTGGGATAACCTTCGAATCCGAAGGCATGCGCATCAACGTCATCAACGCGCGCATCGCCAACATCGCGATGGAGAAAGGCTGCCTGCTCAAAACCGTTCGGGGGCTGGCAGTGGGAGATTCCCGCGGTGAGGCTCTTGCAAAATACGGACAGCCGGATTCCGGCTATTTTGAAGATCGGGTCTGGACTTATTGGTTCTACCGGGAATTCGAGGGCGCAGGGGAACGGATCCTGTCACTGGACAAGTTCGAGATCGAATTTGATGGCGACAAAGTGGAACAAATCCGCATGGATGCCTACATTCCCATTGATTGAACCGACCGGTGTGATGAATCCGAAAGAGAACAGCCATCAAGGAGGCACTACATGGCATGGATGTACAGACTTGAACGAAAATACGGCCGTTACGCCATCCACAACCTGGTGAAATATCTCGCGATCCTCAACGCGGTGACGTTCGCCGTGCTGTTTATCCTGTCGCCGGAAGCGCAGGCCCGCATGTATGATGCGCTGGCCCTCATCCCCGCGCTGCTTTTCAAAGGTCAGGTCTGGCGGTTGTTCACCTATGTCCTGCTGCCGACGACAATGAGTCCTTTATGGGCCGCCCTGTCCATTTACCTCTTCTATATCATCGGCACGGCGCTGGAACGCAACTGGGGCGCCTTCCGGTTCAACCTGTTTTACCTCATCGGCATGGCGGGCACCACGCTGGGCGCCCTGATCGTCGGGCTGCTGATGCCGGGTTTCCCGGCCACGACGGCCACGTACCTGAATCTTTCCCTGTTCCTTGCTTTCGCCACGCTATTTCCCGATTACCAGCTCATGATTTTCTTCGTGCTGCCGGTAAAGGTGAAATGGCTGGGCTGGCTGCAGGGGGCATTCCTTGCATGGACGGTGCTGTCGAGCCTGTTTGCCGGCCAATGGGGCCTGGCGGTCGCACCCGTGGTATCCCTTTTGAATTACCTGCTGTTTTTCGGCCGGGACCTGTACAAGGGACTGCACCTGAAAAGCACGGTGCACAACAATCGCAGGAAATATTTCGATGAGATCAACCGGGGTCATGCCGAACGGGAAGCCAGGCAGAAGAAGGATGACAACATCAGAAGATTTTAGCGGCATTCAGGCAAGGCCAGCCGGGTCTTCCCGAATCATTTCGAGGAAAATGGCCGTCATGGCAGGATCAAAATGAGTACCGATGCCTTTTTCAAGATGCTCAACCACTTTTTCCTTCGGCAGCGCGTCCCTGTAGTACCGGGATGAATTCAGCGCATCACTGTCCACGTGCAGCCTTGTCGCGAACCGGCAACCAGGTTGTTTCCCAGCCAGATCCAATGGTGCCATTCATTCGTCCAGCAGAGCAGCAGCATGATGCACGGAATGCCGCTACCATGCGTGTTTCACGCCGTTGGACCGGTGATGGCCTTCTTGCATCCCTTCTTTTTCTGGGGTACAATGAACGGGAGAATGGCGCCGTTCCCGCCCCGTGCGATAAGGCGACCGGACTGCCCTCATGTTCGGAGCTGTCCCGCATGCCTCCGAAAGGCATCGCGGCACCCGGTCCGCCGCATGATGGCGGAGTTGGAAGGATGTGACCCTCGGAACCATGAATGTTGCATATCTGAAGAGGCCTTATGCCCCGGAACGGTACCTGCTGGACTTCGATACGGCCGATCTTCCGCACGAAGCCTATGACGCCGTCATCATCGGCAGCGGCATTGCGGGTGTATATACGGCGCTTTCCATGTCACGGGCCGCGCGTGTGCTCATCATAACAAAGGAAGCCATTGACATGAACAATTCCGTCCTCGCGCAGGGCGGCATCGCCGTGTCGCTGGACAAGGCGGATTCCGCAGAGCTTCATTTCCAGGATACGGTCTATGCAGGGGCGGGCCTGTGCGACGAAGACGCGGTTCGGACGCTGGTCAGCGAGGCCTCGGAAAACATTGCCCAGCTGTGCCTTTTCGGCGTCAATTTCGACCGCGGGTCGGACAGGCAGCTCTCTTTGACACGGGAAGCCGCTCATAGCCGCAACCGCATCATCCATACAGGCGACGCCACGGGCAAGGAAGTCTGCGACACCCTGGTGAGTGCCGTGCGGGGACTGGACAATGTCATCATCCACGAAAAAACATTTGCGGTGGACCTGCTGACGGAGGGAGACAACTGTCGCGGTGTGCTGGCCATGGACGAAAAAGGGGATCTGCAGGTGTACACCGCACCCGTCGTCATTTGCGCATCCGGAGGATATGGACGGCTGTATGCCAACACACCGCGACAGTTGTCTCCCTCCGTCAGCAGGTCCACCGCAAATGTTTTTTCGTGGATGATGACATTGTCCAG
>JANYKF010000369.1 GCA_025361665.1 Clostridiaceae bacterium | reverse complement strand
GCAAATGCCGCTGGATGGCACCGAATCACGTGATTTGGTGTGTTGAAGGCACAAAATGTGCCTTCAACATGCAGGATGTCAAAGACATCCTGCATAAAAACTCACAAAAGTGAGTTTTTTACACCAGAATCACCCATCAATCTGGAATATATGCTGATGTACGCCTTGGCTGACGATTCCCATGAACTGTCTGTCCGCATGGCATTCCGCATCATTTCCTCCCACCGGCCGTGATTCGAAAATGTCTTCATGGCACGCCGCATGGCCCGGAACAATGCGAAACCGCTCTCTTTCGTGAAGACAAACCCGTTGTCTCCGTCCATGACGGTATCTGCCAACCCCCCGGTCTTCCTGACAACGGGCAGACATCCATACCGCATGGCGATTTGCTGGCTCAGCCCGCAGGCCTCATGAAGGGAAGGCATGATGAGCATGTCCGCGCCCGCATAAATCCGGTGGGCCAAAGGCGCATCAAATCCGCATTGGAACGACAGGGAACCGGGATGGGCAGCCGCCATGGCAGTAAGTCTTTCCTGAAATTCCGAATCGCCTGCGCCGAGAATAACAAGTTGCAGGCCTTTCTCCATCAGAACCGGCGCAGCCTCCATCAACAGGCCGATTCCCTTGCCATGGACCAGGCGTCCGACATAAGCCGCCATGGGACCGTCCGTTTCCGGCAAGCACAATTCCCTGCGCAGGGCCGCTGCATTGGAGCGCCTGCGCTGAAGGCTCCGGTCCGTGTATCGTTCGGCGATCCCCTTGTCAACAGCGGGGTCCCATGACTTGTCAAGCCGGTTGAGGATACCGGCGTACAAGGAAGGCGGAAGACCCCGGACACGCTGCGCCAAAAAGCTTTCAAGGCCGAATCCGTTTCCCGGTCTCAGAATGTCACGCGAATAAGTCGGACTGACCGTATTGATGGCATCCGCCCACGCAATTCCCGATTTCAACGCGTTGAACCCGCCATGCCATTCCGCACCGTCCTTTTCCATCACCCGGCTTCCAAGACCGAACCGGTCTGCGAGCGACGGTCTGGCCACGCCCTGGTACTCCATGCTGTGAATCGTCAGAAGGGTGCGGACCTGCCGGAGCACCGCACCCGGACCCGATGCGGGGGCATGCCTCGTCAGCATGGCCAGCGGCGCCGTGTGCCAGTCGTTCAGATGCAGGATGGAAGGCGGGTTCCCGTGAAGGACTGCATGTGCGGCAACTGCCAGGCAGAAAGCCGCGTACCTTTCCCCATCATCCGGGTATCCATATACGCGTTCACGCGCAAACCAGCGCGGCAGGTCATAGACCTGAACCGGAAGATCGTCGTCCACCCACGCGTACACCGTGCACGGTTCCATGCCACCTTCTGCGGGAATATCAAGAGAAAGGCTGTCCACCCCGTCCGCAGGGATTGTCATGCTTTCGTGCAGCGGCAGGCATAGCCGTATCCGGACGCCAAGCTGCGAGAGGTTCCTTGGCAATTCCCCCGCCACATCGGCGAGTCCCCCTACTTTCACATAAGGGGTCGCCTCCGCGGCGACATACCAAACCTCCATGCATGAAAGGCATGCATACCGGCATTGTTCGTCTTCGTTCCCAGGCGTTCCAGTCTTCCGTTTCCCCATTTCGGCCTCCTGTTCCGGAGATGGAGCAGCATGACATGCGAGTACGGTAAAGCCGCATTTGCCTCCTGGCGTGCGGAGCCTCGAAGCAGCAAGATATCCTGTTGAAAAAGGCAAGGCAACTTTTGACAGGCTGCCTTGCCTCTGGGTGCGGGGAGGGGCCATGGGTTCCTACATATGGATATTCACATCCGCGGCTGCTTCCTTGCCGGGCTCCGGCATGGCATCCTTTCTGGAAAGGTTGATGCGGCCTTGCTTGTCGACTTCCATGACGCGCACGGAGATCATGTCGCCCACGGCGACCACGTCCTCCACTTTGTTGACACGCCCGTTGGAAAGCTTGGAAATATGGACCAGGCCTTCCTTTCCGGGAAGGAATTCGACAAACGCGCCGAAATTCATGATGCGGGTGACCTTTCCGGTATATACCGTGCCGACTTCGACATTCCCGACAATTCCCTCGATCATCCGGATGGCTTTCATGCCGGCAGCCTCGTCGGCCGTGGCGACATAGACGGAGCCGTCGTCCTCGATGTCGATCTTGACGCCGGTTTCCGCAATGATCTTGTTGATGACCTTGCCGCCGGGCCCGATGACTTCGCGGATCTTGTCCACGTCGATTTTCATCTGGTAAATCTTCGGTGCGTATTTCGACAATGTTTTCCGCGGTTCTGCGATAACCGGAAGCATGGCTTCATTGAGAATCTTCAACCGGCCCTTGCGGGTGATTTCGAAGGCCTGCTCGATGATGTCGTAATTCAGGCCGTCCACCTTGATGTCCACCTGGATGGCGGTGATGCCCTTCTTTGTGCCGCCTACCTTGAAGTCCATGTCGCCGAAGAAATCTTCGATGCCCTGGATATCCATGAACACGACATACCGGTCCTCATTGTCGTCATCCACCACGAGACCGGTTGAAATACCGGCCACAGGGGCGGTCAGGGGAACACCCGCGTCCATCAGAGCCAGCGTGCTGGCGCAGATGCTGCCCTGCGAGGTGGAGCCGTTGGACATGAGCACTTCGGACACGAGGCGGATGGCGTACGGAAAGTCTTCGATGGCCGGTATCACCGGTTCGAGGGCACGTTCCGCCAGTGCGCCATGACCGATTTCACGACGGCCGGGTCCACGGGAAGGCTTCGTTTCACCGACGCTGTAGGACGGGAAGTTGTAGTGGTGCATGTAGCGTTTTTCGTCTTCCAGATCCACGCCGTCGAGCATCTGGGTTTCGCTGACAGGACCGAGGGTGCAGAGGGTCAGCACCTGCGTCTGCCCGCGCTGGAAAAGGCCGGAACCGTGAACACGGGGCATAATGCCGACTTCGGCGGACAACGCGCGAATGTCCATAAGGCCGCGCCCGTCGATGCGCCTGCCTTCCTCAAGGATGAGCATGCGGACGATTTTCTTCTGCAGCTTGTAAAGCGCTTCGCCTATTTTTACCTTCATGTCCGGGCGGGAAGTGGCCAGCGCTGCCTGCACACTGTCGCAGACGACAGCGACACCGGCATCGCGAAGGGCCTTGTCGTCATTGAGCAGGGCGATTTTCATGTCCTCTTTCGCCAATTTGTAAACCGCATCGAACAGGTCGGCCGCTACCGTGACGGATTCATACTCGAACTTCGGTTTGCCGACTTCAGCGACAATCCCCTCGATGAAGTCGATGATTTTCCGAATCTCGTCGTGTCCTTTGCGGATGGCCAGCATCATGACTTCCTCAGTCACTTCATTGGCACCGGCTTCAATCATGATGATCTTCCTGCGATCCGCTGAGAGGGTAACGTACATGTCGCTCTGCTCACGTTGTTCCGCCGTGGGGTTGATGATGACCTCGCCGTCGATCAGGCCGAGGATGATGCCTGCAATGGGGCCGTTGAACGGGATGTCCGAAACGCACAGCGAAACGGCGGCACCGATGATAGCCGCAAATTCGGGCGAATTGTCCTGATCGATGGACATGACCGTGTTCACGAGGGAAACGTCGTTGCGCAGGTCCTTCGGGAATCTCGGACGCATCTGGCGATCGATGACCCGGCTTGTGAGTACGGCGCGCTCGGAAGGCCTGCCTTCCCGTTTGATGAATCCACCGGGTATTTTTCCCACGGCGTACATCTTTTCCTCATAATCCACACTGAGTGGGAAAAAGTCGATGCCGTCGCGGGGTTTTGTGGA
>JANYKF010000361.1 GCA_025361665.1 Clostridiaceae bacterium | reverse complement strand
ATCCGGCGGCATTTGCCGCCGGATGCATGCAAGTTGCAAAATGCAACTTGCATGAAAAAGTCGAAAATCGACTTTTTACACCAGAATCAATCTTCAGGTTCGGTGCGGAGGCAGAATCCGTATTCCGAACCGCTCTTCAGGAGGTCGAGTATGTCGAAGCTGACTTTGAAAACGACCTGAAAGAAGCCGCTCCGGTTGCGCATCCCCCACTTGTACAAGGCGAGTCGATTCTATACACTCTATAAGAAGTGGAGGAACAGCGACATGTATGTTCAATCAATGGAACCATCCGCTACAATATACCCTCGAATTACCAGGGATTCGTGTTTTCCGATATCACGCTGTCCTTCCGGGATGGAAAGATTGTTGAAGCTTCGGCCAATGACAGCCGCAGGCTGAATCAGATTCTTGACATCGACGAAGGGGCGCGGCGAATCGGCGAGTTTGCCATCGGGGTGAATCCCTATGTCAACAGGCCCATCATCGACACCTTGTTTGACGAGAAGATGACGGGAAGCATCCACCTTGCCGCCGGCCATGGCGGGAAAACACCATCCGCCATCCATTGGGACATGGTCCAGTGCCAGACGCCGGAATTCGGCGGTGGTGAGATTTGGTTTGATGGCAGGCTGATCCGCAAAGACGGATTGTTTGTCGTGGATGAATTGCTGGCTTTGAACCCGGTTGAGTTCCTGAAGGCGGAGAAATGATCTCCGAACGTGGGAAGATGATTCCCGAATCCATGCTGGGAGGCCGACATGTCCGGTCTGTATCAATCAGCCTTTCGAGGCTATCTGATTGACCATCATTCACCCGCCCCGCCGGCCGTCACCCTGGAGCACCTTGACATAGCGGAATACCGGTCATTCTTCCGGACCGCCGGTATCAGCAGCCTGATGCTGTACTGCAAGGATCACTGGGGGTATTCCTATTATGATACGGACATCGGGACCCAGCACCCGGCCCTGAAGCAGGATTGGGTTGCGGCAGTCAGCAAGGTGCTGCGGGAAGAAAGCATCGAGCTCAATGCCTACTACTGCCTTGAATACGATTCGCTGGCACCGGACATTCATCCGGAATGGAGCATCCTTGATGCGAAGGGCGGCCCTGTCAGCCTGAAAGGCCGAATGGCCAAATGGGGCATGCCCTGTTACGAAACGGGGTATCGTGAATATGTGCTCGGGCAGTTGGCGGAGATTGTGCGGAATTATCATCCGGACAGCCTTTTCCTGGATATTTTCGGGAAATCACTGTGTTATTGTCCTGCGTGCCGGGCCAAATTCCAGGAGAAGTTCGGATATCGGGATGTGGCACGCATGGAACCATACCTGACCGGCAGGAAACTGGTTGCGGAGGTGGCCATCCTCCAAAGCGACCGTTCCTCCGCGGCCAAGGCTGGAAACAGGGTGGTCATGAATGCCATAGGGCGCTGCAAGCAGTCCGACCCGCACCGCGAGGCGATGCGCCGCCGGTCAAAGGCGGGACCTTGCGGCTTTCATCAGCGGAGTTTCGGGTAGCCTGCGCAAGGGTGGTTTTACCGGAATTCCGTGAATTGACGGTTCAGGGAAAAGGCGGGTGGGTGGAAATCGAGTTGCCGACGCTGGAAATCCATCAACTGGTGATCATCACACTCAAGGAATGATGTGAAAAAGTATTACAATTGAAATCGGGCAGGATTCTCCCGCATTCAGGCAAGCGAAGCGCGGGCATCCAGACACAAAACAGAAGGAGTGCAAACCATGGCAGGAATATTCGGGTACAACGGCAAAATCATCCACATTGACCTTTCTCGACAGACGACACGAGTGGAAGTTCCGGATGAAAAGGATTACCGGATTTATGCGGGAGGGGGCATGATGGGCACCTGGCTGCTCCTGCGCGACACAGAACCGGGCAATGATGCGCTTTCTCCGGAGAACCCGCTCATTTTCGCATCCAGTGTCATTGCCGGCCAGGAGGCACCCGGCCTCGCGCGGTTCAGCGTCGTCACCAAGTCGCCGCTGTCCGGAGGCATCGCGGAGACCCGCTGTGAAGGTTCCTTCGGCAGGCATCTGAAGGGTTCGGGATACGACGCCGTCGTGATGCATGGGCGGTCGTCGGCACCGGTCGCGCTTGTGATGGAAGGCGGCCATGTCACCTTCCGCGATGCGTCCGACATATGGGGCAGTGATACGACGGTTGCGACGGACCATCTTCTTGACCAGTATGGAGCGGATGAAACACGTGTCGCAGTCATCGGTCCGGCTGGTGAAAACCTTGTCCGTTTCGCCAGCATTGTAACGGATTACGCAGTCCAGGCAATGCGGATGGGCGTTGGCGCCGTAATGGGTTCGAAAAATATGAAGGCGCTTGTCCTCAAGGGCTTCACTCTGCCAGCCTTGTATGATCCCGAAGGAGTGGCCGCCATTTCCAAACGGTTTCTTGAAGACATGCCGAAAAACACCCTGGCCATGTGGCAGAAGAATGCCCCGGGATTCTCCGCGTCGGCCGATTTGTCGGATTCCGAAACGGCCTATATCGGTGTGGATAATTACCGTGCGAACCTCAAGGTGGAAGGATCGAATTACACACGCGCCAATTATTTGAAGTACTATCGGGGTGCCATGGATTGCCCCGGCTGCCCGAACGACTGCATCAAGCGCATCGATCCGGCCGGAGAGGCACGCAAGGCTTCTGGCATTCACCAGGAAGTGACAGGTTCCATGGGACCGAACCTAGGAAACAAGAACCTTGAGATCATGCTGGAGTCGAATGTCCTCTGCAACCTGTACGGAATGGATCCTGTATCTTTGGGCTTCACAATCAGTTTCGCGATGGAGTGCTTCGAATCGGGTTTGATTGGCGCGGAAGATGCAAATGGCTTCGACATCCGCTTCGGAGCCGAACGGGATCTGTTGGCGCTGGTGAAGGATATCGCAAACAGGAAAGGAATTGGAGATATTCTGGCGGAGGGAAGCCTTCGCGCGTCAGAAAAGATTGGCAAGGGAGCGGAACGCTTCGCCATGCAGGTGAAAGGCATTGAAATGGTTTCGTTCGAACCGCGCACCCAGACCAATCTGGCGTTGGGTTATGCGACGGCTCCGATCGGTCCGCGATATGACATCTGCGAACATGATTGGGATTTCGACACGGTGACCGGATGGGACCACACCCTGGAATATTCGCGTGCAATCGGTGTCATGGAACGAACCCCCATGCAGCACGCCGGCAAGGATAAGGTCAGGACATACAAGGCATTGAACAACCTCTGGAGTGCCTGCGACGCCCTGGATCTCTGCATATTCGCCAGTGCGCCGACCCGGCTGCTCGACATGGAAACGATATCCCGCCTCATTCAGGCGGTTACGGGCTGGAAAAGCAGCTCCTATGAATTCATGCGCTGGGGCGAACGCAGGAACCACCTCATGCGGATCTATAATCTCCGGGAGGGGATCGGGAAAGTGCAGGATACGCTTCCGGAGCGCTTCTTCCATGAACCCATCGCATATGGAAGGCTCAGTGGCGTGGTACTTGGCCGCGAGGTGTTTCAGGAAGAGATTGACACCTACTACGGCATGATGGGCTGGGATGCAAACGGTGTTCCACTGGAATCAACGCTTCTGGATCATCGGCTGGACTGGCTCGCCCCCCTGTGCGCGCAGCTGAAAAGCAGATAAAGAGCGGAGAAGCAGAAGTCCGGATGAAGAGCGGGCTATCATTCAATGCCAATCGGGAGTGCGCCGGTTCGGCGCTAGATATATAGCCCGGCGAAATACCGGGTCAGGCAAAGTCCAGCCAACAGCCTGTACCCGCTTCTGGAGCCGAAGCCGTGAGGTTAGGTTTAAGCGTGAAGTTGGGGAGCAAGCGAGCCG
>JANYKF010000359.1 GCA_025361665.1 Clostridiaceae bacterium | reverse complement strand
CCCCTGGAGCACGAGACCCGGCTCGGGGAGATCCTGATTCATGAGGGATCCATGGTGCAGTCCGATGTGGAGGCCGTCCTCGCGCAGGAGCTGATCCGCCATTTCCACATCCATCTCGGTCCCTTCGCCCATCGTCGAAATCCGCACCGTCTTCTTCTTTTCTTCCAGCAGGGACCCGATGGTCTGAGAAAACCGGGTGAATACCTGCTGCAGCGTCACCATCCGGAGGTCGCCCAAAATGCGCCGCAGATCCTCCAGCTGTGCCGCCATGCCGGAGGACTCGGCGGAAAACCGATCCTTGTTGCCAAAACGCAGGAGCGACTCCGCATGAATGCTTCCGCACCGATTCCGCACGAGATCGACCAGCGCAACCAGCTGGTCCATGCGTTCCAGGGGAACCTTGACCGACTGCCCGGCCGGCGCGGCGCTTCGGATTTTCTGCATACGGATTGCCCGGATGACGTCCGAAGCCTCCACCCGCTTTTCCCTGAGGAGGATTTCACCGAATTTCATTCTCCCGGGCTGTTTCATCTGCTGCGCGAGGACGGCCTCCACATCGGACTGCACCATGGATCCCTCATGAATCAGGATCTCCCCGAGCCGGGTCTCGTGCTCCAGGGGCTGGCGCACTGCCATCACCAGATCGTTCCGTGACTGCCGCATACCGACCAGAAGCTGGCTGACCTCCCCCGAAAAACGGGAATCGCCGAGAATCGACGGATTCGACGCGATTCGGCGGAGAAACTGCGAGGACTGCACGAGGTCGTTGATGACGGGTGTTTCCATGGCCGGCCGGTATTTGCGCACGGCCTCGAGGATATCCTCCGATGCCTGTGCCAGCCGCCTGGCTGTCTGTTCCTGAAGCAGGCCGCTGAGGCCGCCGATCGTATGGAATCGGCAGAAAACCTGATAAAGCTGCTCCCGATCGGCGGGTTCCGCTTCGAGATTCACGAGGGACATGTCGATTTCATCGAGAACGCCCCGAATCTCCTGCCTGAAATCATCCTGGTAACCCCTGCTGATTTCGTTCAAACCCGGTGACACAACGCCACCGCTCTCCACCCTGTCCATCTTCCGCGCCTCCTGCCGAATGCCGGTTCAATATGATTCGTGCCGTTTCCACACACGCCGCAAAAACGACCATCGATTGGATCTGTCCGGGTTGATTCCGGAGTTCAGACAAAAGCCATGAATACCTGGTTGGCGAGATCATACCCTTTTTCCGTCAGCCGCAAAACAGGATCTTCCAAAAAGACCAGCCCGTCCCGCAGGAGAGACTTGATCTCACCGGCAAATCGACCTGCCACGTCCAGGCCGAATTCTGCGGATACGGCATCCAGCCGGACGCCTTCCATCAGGCGCATCCCCATCAGCATGCGCTCCGAAAGCGCCTCATTCCGGCTGAGCAGGGCGGATTCGGATAGAAGCGGCATCCCGGCGTTCATGGAATGGATGTAGGCATCCGGATCCGATGTATTCGCGAATCGGAGATTCCCCATCAGGGAATGGGCCGCGGCACCAATGCCAAGATAGTCTTTCCGGTTCCAGTATATCAGATTGTGCCTGCATGAATAGCCGGGCTTCGCGAAATTCGACAGCTCATAATGCACAAATCCTTCCCTGGCCAACATCCTGCGGGCTTCATGATACAGAAGGCGATCCAGCTCATCGGATGCCGGAGAAAGACGCCCTTCCTGAAACCGGATGCCCCAGGGGGTATTCGCTTCGATGGACAGGCTGTAGCATGACAGGTGCGTGACGGATGCCGACATGGCATATGCAAGAGATTCCCGCCACATGTCCGCGGTCTGGTCCGGCAGGCCGAACATCAGGTCCAGGTTCAGATTCGCAAAACCTGCTTCATGAAACAGTTTCACGGCTTCTTCCGTGTCCGTCCGCCGGTGGATGCGTCCCATGGCATGAAGGAGCGGATCCTGCACCGCCTGAACACCCATGCTGATCCGGTTGATGCCTGCACTCCGCATGGCTTCGGCCTTTTCCGCCGTGATGGTCCCGGGGTTCGACTCAAGGCTAATTTCCGCGTTATCCCCGACGGGAAAGTTCCTGCGGACCGCTTCCATCAGCGCCCGATAATCCCCTGGCTGCAGAATGGATGGCGTGCCGCCGCCGATGAAGATGGTTTCAGCGATCCGGCCGGGCCAGCGGCGCGCCTGCATGGCCAATTCCACTTCCAGCGCAGACAGATAGGCCGGCAGGATTTCAAGCCGGCCGGCCACTGAGGCAAAGTCGCAATAGCTGCACTTTTTCAGGCAGAACGGAATATGGATGTATAATCCGATGGGCTCCATGGTTCACTCCCCCTGCATCCTCGATGAAGCCGGAAAACAATGGCGCCGGGGTTCCCCTCAGGAAATCACGTGTCCAGCTTCAGCACGGTCATGAAGGCTTCCTGGGGCACTTCCACGCTGCCGACCTGGCGCATCCGCTTTTTGCCTTCCTTCTGCTTCTCCAGCAGTTTCCGCTTGCGGGAAATGTCTCCGCCATAGCACTTGGCGAGCACGTCCTTGCGGTAGGCGCTCACGGTCTCGCGCGCGATGATCTTGCCGCCGATGCAGGCCTGGATGGGGATCTCGAACATCTGCCTGTGAATGGTGTCCTTCAGCTTCTCCGCCATGCGGCGTCCCCTGGCATAGGCCTTGTCCGCATGGACGATGAAGGAGAGGGCGTCCACGGTCTCGTTGTTGAGCTTGATGTCAAGCCTCACGAGTTTTGAGGCGCGGTACCCGGTCAGTTCATAATCGAGGGACGCATACCCTTTCGTCCGGCTCTTCAACGCGTCGAAGAAATCATAGATGATTTCATTGAGCGGCATCTCGTAATGCAGGATAACCCGCGTGGCTTCCATGTACTCCATGCTGATATAGGTGCCGCGCCTGTCCTGGCAGAGTTCCATGATGTTGCCGACATACTCGGTAGGCGTCATGATGGTGGCCTTCACCATCGGTTCCTCCATGGAATCGATCTCCGCGATGTCGGGCAGATTGCTGGGGTTGTCCAGATCGAAGACCGTACCGTCCGTCCGTTTCACTTTGTAGATGACAGACGGGGCGGTTGTGACGAGGTCCATGTTGTATTCGCGTTCGAGCCGCTCCTGGACAATTTCCATGTGGAGCAGGCCGAGGAAGCCGCAACGGAAACCGAAACCGAGGGCAACGGAGGACTCCGCCTCGAACAGCAGGGCCGCATCGTTGAGTTGGAGCTTTTCCAGCGCGTCGCGCAGGTCCCCGTACTTGGATCCGTCTGCTGGATAGATACCGCAGAAAACCATCGGAACGGCCTTCTTGTAGCCCGGCAGCGGTTCTTTGGCCGGATTGTCCGAAGTGGTGATCGTATCGCCGACATGCGTGTCCCGCATGTTCTTGATACTGGCGCAGATGTATCCGACATCACCCGCCAGCAGGCGTCCAAACGGAAGGAGAGAACCCGGCCGCATGTATCCGATTTCCGTTACCGTGAATTCTTTACCGGTATACATCATGCGGATGGACTGGCCGGCGGAAATGCTGCCTTCCATCACCCGGACATAGCAGACGACCCCCTTGTAGCTGTCGTAGTACGAATCGAAAATGAGGGCGCGCGCAGAAGCCCACTCGTCCCCCTCGGGCGGCGGAACCCGTTCCACAATCCGTTCAAGCACTTCTTCGATATTCAGGCCGTTTTTGGCGGAAATCCGCGGGGCATCCTGTGCCACAAGACCGATGACATCCTCGATCTCGCGGATTGTTTCTTCCGGCCGCGCGCTGGGCAGATCCACTTTGTTGATGACCGGGATGATCTCCAGGTTGTGTTCGAGCGCCAGATAGACATTGGCCAGGGTCTGCGCCTCGATGCCCTGGGAAGCATCCACAACCAGGACGGCTCCTTCGCAGGCGGCGATGCTGCGTGATACCTCATAATTGAAATCGACATGCCCGGGGGTGTCGATCAGGTTGAAAACGTATTCCTTGCCATCCCTGGCAGTGTGAACCATGCGGACGGCCTGCGCTTTGATGGTGATGCCGCGCTCCCGTTCGATGTCCATGTTGTCGAGGACCTGGTCTTCCATTTCGCGTTCGGTGAGAACGCCCGTCATCTCCAGCAGCCGATCCGCGAGGGTGGACTTGCCGTGGTCGATATGGGCGATGATGCAGAAATTGCGGATGAGTAACTGTCTGGCACTGGCCATGCTGCCTCCCGGAATGTTTCTGATTGCGCTGCCTATAAGTTTCCTGATTATATCACGGCCTGAGGGGCCGTACAATTCCCACGTTCAAGCCCGTTGTTCAGGCCCCACGTTCAAGCCCGTTGTTCAAGCCCCACGTTCAAGCCCGTTGTTCAAGCCCGGATTCCCGTCCAGTCCACAAATCCGGCGGTCTCGTGAAAACAGGGGTTCCTCAGAAAATCTTCCGGATACGCAGGTGAACACAGCATCGGATGACGGGACGAATACTTGCGGGCCTTTCCAAGAAGCGGTGCATGCGCATGCGCCTGGCTGCCCCAGAGAAACCAGGCCAGATCCGGCCGGACTTCGGCCAGATGGAGAAGAACCGAACGGGTGAAAGGAAGCCAATGCTCCCTGTGCGCGCCAGGTTTGCCGGGAGATACCGTGAGGGACGTGTTCAGCAGCAGGACACCTTGCCCTTCCCAGGATTGAAAGAGCCGATCCGGTGTTGCCAGGGCGAACAAACCATCATCCATTTCCTTCCTTATTTGTGAATAAGAGAGAACTTTGTCATACTGTCGATCCTGCACGAAAGGACGGATCCCATTTCCCGCACACCAGACCAGCCGGATGATGTTCTTCAGGGAAACCTGGCGGAACGGGTCCGACCAGGATTTCAGGCCGCCGACCTCGAAAGCGCGACCCGTAGCCGCACCGGGCGTAGGATACGGATCCTGCCCGAGAATGACGACCTTCAGCCGGCCGATGTCCGTACGGAGAAAGCGCAGGACGGATCCGGATTCCGGCAGGATATTCAAACCTGCCGCTTTTTCGATGCAGCCGAGCAGCCTTTTTGTCTTTTCATCCAGGAAAGGCTCCCAGGAATGATGATAGCCAGGACGCAGCCACACTGTTTCTTCCTGGATCAGGGCCATTCTTTATGTTTTTCCTTCCATCTCGCGCTGCAGCATGACGATTTTGTCCCGCAATGCGGCAGCACGTTCAAATTCCAGTTCCCGTGCGGCAATCTTCATTTCCTTCGTCAGGCTTTCCATCAGCGCCTTCAGACCGCTGCGATCCAGCACGGACAATCCCTCATCCCGTACCGGGCGGAACGGCTGGGACGGTTCGGCCGCTTTCGTCGCTTCCAGGACATTGCTGATCCCCTTTTGTATGGATTTCGGCTCGATGCCGTTCTTCACATTGAATTCATGCTGGATCTGACGGCGCCGGTTTGTTTCGCTGATCGCGAAACGCATGGATTTCGTCATCTGGTCGGCGTACATGATGACGCGACCCCCGACATTGCGGGCGGCACGGCCGACCGTCTGGATGAGGGCTGTTTCGGAACGGAGGAAACCCTCCTTGTCCGCATCGAGGATGGCCACAAGGGATACCTCCGGCAGGTCCAATCCTTCCCGGAGCAGGTTGATGCCGATCAGCACGTCGAAGATGCCGAGTCGCAGGTCGCGGAGAATTTCAATTCGCTCCATGGTGGCTACGTCGGAATGAAGGTATCGGACCTTGATGCCCAGGTCCTCGAAATACTTCGTGAGATCCTCCGCCATGCGCTTCGTCAGCGTGGTGACGAGTACGCGTTCGTTCCGGGCGGTGACCGTGCGGATTTCCTCCATCAGGTCATCAATCTGCCCTTTTACGGGTTTGACGGTGATTTCCGGATCGATCAGGCCCGTGGGGCGGATGATCTGCTCCACGACCTCGGCCGACAGCTGCCGTTCGTACTGGGCCGGAGTCGCGCTGACGTAGATGAACTGGTGCGCGCGCTGGTTGAATTCGGCAAATGTCAGCGGCCGGTTGTCATAAGCAGACGGCAGGCGGAAGCCGAAATCCACGAGGGATTGCTTGCGCGCCCGATCGCCATTGAACATTGCGCCGATCTGCGGG
>JANYKF010000355.1 GCA_025361665.1 Clostridiaceae bacterium | reverse complement strand
GCCAGGTCGACAAAGAGTTCGCCCAGGTCGGCGAGGGAAACCTTCCATGGCCGCTGCTCATCGAAACAGGATTAGCGCAGGGAATCAAGGCCTTCATTGTGGAGCAGGATTTCCCCTATGGCGAAGATCCGTTCGACTGTTCAGCATCTTCCTTTCGCAACCTCCGCAGTTACGGACTGCGATGATTGCACGGACTTGTCATAGAAATGGATTGCGCTGATGGCACAATTCTGTCATTTCGAACGGATGCCTGATGGCCGAAGCGGTCAAAAAGAGGAAAAGGAGAACAATATGCGAATCGCGTTATCCCCCATGGCATTGTCCCCCTATATGCCCAAACCGTCTCCCGGGGAATATATCGACACATACCGCCAGGATATCCGCACCATGCTCCGGAATGTCAGGAAATGCGGGTTTGAAGGTATCGAGATGGGAACGCCTGAAGGCTTCAGTGTGGAAGAATTCAAAGACGCCATAGATGCCAGCGGACTGCAGGTGGTTTCTGCCAGCGGCCTGCATTATCCGGCCATGGCGGGCCATGATTTCAAAGCCCATATCGCGGAGTGCGTTACGCTGGGAGCCAGGAATGTCATGGTTTCCAATGTCCCTTCCGTTGTGTTGGGAAACCAGGATGAACTGAACAGGTTCATCAGGGATTTGAACCGTGTGGGAAAAATCTTCATGGAGGAGGCCGGCATCCATGTCAGTTACCACAACCACGCCATCGATTTTGCGAAAATCAACGGCCTTTCCATGCTGGAGCAGATCATGGCAGGCACGGATGCACGACATGTTTTTTTCGAGCCGGATACCCATTGGCTTCAGGCGGGCGGCGCGCATGTCATCAGCTGGCTGAAAAAACTGAAAGGCCGCATGTACATGGTGCATTTCAAAGATTACGGCATCGACCCGTACTCCGACCATACGGTTGTGGAATGTACGCACCGGATGTACTCCGAAATCGGCGAGGGCAATCTGAACTGGCCCGGCATCATCGCGGAGTGCAAATCCCAGGGAATCGCCTGGTGTTCCGTTGAACAGGATCTCGTGCAGAAGCCCCCGTATGAGGCATACAGCCTCAGTGTGAAAAACCTTCGCGCCTTTGGCGTGTAAAACAAATCGATTCACATTTCAAAGGTATGAGTGAAAACTCCCGTAAGGGTTTTGCAAATAGATCACGATGAACACCATGCCTGGAATCACAGATGAATGGAGGCTCCATATGAACATAAATCCGGTGAAAGTCGCCTTGATTGGCAGCGGACACATCAGCTACACCTATCTGTACAACATGGTTCGCCAATTTTCCATCCTGGACGTGGTGGGCTGTTCCGACCTTGTCCCGGAACGCAGCAAGGCCCGTGCGGCGCTGTTCGGCATCCGGCAGATGGGCAACGAGGAGATCCTTTCCGATCCGGAAATCGAACTGGTCGTCAACACCACCAACATCGAGTCGCACACGGAAGTGACCCGCATGGCGCTGGAAGCGGGCAAACACGTCTACTCGGAAAAGATGATGGCGCGCACGTTTGAAGAAGCGGAAGCGATTGCGGCACTGGCAAAGGAAAAGGGCCTGCGATTCGGTGCCGCACCGGACACCTACATGGGAAGCGCCCATCAGACCGCACGAAAACTGGTGGACGACGGGTATGTCGGAACGCCGCTCATGGCACAGGCCATCCTGATTCGGCCCGATGATGTCACCGGTGCCGCGGCCGGGATCGATCCGGGAAGATACGCATCGGGAGTCACAATCCCCTATGACATGGGCGGTTACTATATCAATGCCTTAATCAACCTGCTCGGGCCGGTTCGACGAGTCTCGGGGTTTGCCAGGTTCCTTGAGGGACGGGTATACTCAAATCCGGCGAACCCGGAATACGGGCTGCCGGTGGAAAGCCGGCAGGGAACCTCCATGATGACGGGATGTCTGGAATTCGTCAATGGATGCTACGGAAATCTTGTGATCCTCAATGATGCCTTTTCACCCGAGATTCATCGGGTAGAAGTTTACGGCACAAAGGGGATCGTAGTCTGCCCCGACCCGAATTTTTACGGAGGATACGGCAGGGACGTGTACCTGACCCGGGCCGGATGCACGACACCGGTCAGGATGCCCTTCACGCACGGTTTCGGTGAATCGGATCCTGCCATCCCGTCCTTGAGCGGGCAGCACGAACTGGGATATAACGGAAACCGCGGGATGGGGGTGGCCGACATGGCCTGGGCCATCCGCCGCAACCGTCCGCACAGGAACAGCGTGGAAATGGCCCTGCATGCGGTGGAAATCGTGACTGCCATAGAACAATGCAGCCTTGACAACAGGGTTCACGAGATGAAAACGTGTCCCGTTCAACCAGCCCCGCTCGCAGATGGGTTTCTGGGTTCGGATGCGGAAGCGGCGCTGGATTTTTAGAGAACCTGAGCATCATCGTACATTGGCTGTTCGACGACGGGTAATGAGTCTACAGAATCGGAATTATGTATGGGTACTTGCAAAGCGATGCTGACAGCACAGTTGAAGGGAGCTTCAAAATGAATGTTTACGTGATGGTTGACGCGGAAGGGCTGAGCGGTGTCCACCTCGCCAGCCAGGTGATGCCGGATGGCTGCCATTATCAGGAATTCCGTCATCTCATGACGGATGAAATCAATGCCTGCGTCGAGGGGCTGAAGGCCGGGGGAGCGGACCGCGTGATTGTCCGGGATGCCCATGCATCCGGCAGCAATGCCATCTGGTCCCTGCTGACCGACCTGGCCGACGGATATGTGATGGGCAACAGCCGCGATGTCCGCCTGCCGGGCTTTGAATCCTGCGATGCGCTGGTCCTGCTGGGCTACCATGCGATGGCGGGTACGGAGGGTGCGGTGCTCGAACATACCATGTCATCGAGGCAATGGCAGAACTTATGGATAAACGGCAGAAAGAGCGGGGAAATCGCGATCGACGCCGCCGTGGCGGGAGCATCCGGAAAACCGGTCATCCTGGTCACGGGAGATGACAAGGCCTGTGCCGAAGCGGAGGATTTTCTGCCGGGTGTCGTAACGGCTGCTGTCAAGCAAGGCCTGTCTGTTGAAGGCGCCATTCATTTACCCCGAACCCAGGCATATGACCTGATCCGCAAAAAAACGGCTGAAGCGGTTGAAAAGGTGATGAGCGGCGGATTCCAACCCTATGTGGCAGCCTCGCCCGTCACGCTGAGACTCGAGCTGGTGGAAAGAGGGCATGTTCCAAGTCTGTCCGCACGTCCGGATATCCGCCGGATTGACGCCCGAACCTATGAAGTCACCGCCGAGACGGTCGAAATCGCCATGAGCCGGTTGTAGGATGTTTCCCATTATGCCGCAATCGTTGTGGAAACTGTTCATGTCTGCCCTCCAGAATCAGCCGTCAATCTTCTGATAGGCATTTTGTGAAATCCTGTTGAGCAGGCTGAACGAGAGAATGGAACCCAAGGTCAGGACGGAAGCCATGATGGCGAACACCCCGTAAAGACCGGTTACAAAACGGAGGATGAAGTAACCGAGGACACCGTAGAGAAACAGCACGATGATTCCCACCATCATGGCAATCAAAACGTTCGTATTTTGCTTGATGGCCTCCTGGGCATTGTTCCACACCAGTTTTGGGTGCAGCAGATCAATCAGGATCCCAGCCACGTTCATGGGGATCAGTGCCAGCGTGCACAGCAGCAGAATCAGGAAGCACATGTCCAGGGGGATTTGAAAAGAGAGGGCAGCGATGACAACCGACAGAATAACACCCAGGAAGGAAATGGAGTACCCGGCCCAGAATTTCCCATAAACCTGCGTGACCGGAGGCACCGGAATGTTTTTCAG
>JANYKF010000198.1 GCA_025361665.1 Clostridiaceae bacterium | reverse complement strand
CTGGGCATCCCGGAGTTGCGGCAGCGCATCCGGGACGTCGCGTCGCAGAACCACGGCACTGTCCGTTCCCTGAAGGCGGAAGAGATCATTGGGGAATTGATCGAACTGCAGTTGGGTGTCTCAGGCATTTCGGTACTGGATACAACCGACGACATGGTTTTTTCCCAGTCCCGCATCGTGCGGGGCCACTATATCTACGCAATGGCGGAATCACTGGCCATCGCGGTCATTGACGCGGATGTCGCCTTGGTAGGCGTGGCCAACATCAAATACAAAAGACCGGTCCAGGCGGGGAACCGGCTGGTGGCAAAGGCAGTTGTGCGGGAAAACAGGGAGGGTGGCCGGCATATCGTATGGGTGATGATCACCAGCCGGCAGGTGGAAATGTTCCGGGGTAAGTTCATCCTGGCAGCGATCGGCCTGGACAGCAGCCAGGCAGAATAACGAAGCCAGGATAGACTCCATATGCTTCGCGGTGAATCACCACAAGCTGCTGTCAATACGCCGGCATCACCGCGATTATGTATTACATTCAACGCATTTACAGGATGGATCATGGATGCTTCGCCTTGAAACATCAGGAAGCCATGTAAATGCGACCCTGTCATTTCATGTTTTGATGCTTGAACGACACATTTACAGGATAGAAAGGTTGCATCATGAGAATCATCGTGGATGCCATGGGTGGGGACAATGCGCCGGGCGAAATCGTCAAAGGCTGCCTGGATGCACTCCGGCTGGCAGAGGGTTTTGAGATAGAACTCATCGGGGACAGTGCCCGCATCGGACAGCTGATAGGCGAATCGGAATACCGGCACGACCGCCTCATCGTGACCCATGCGTCGGAAATCATCACCAACGACGACAAGCCTACCGAAGCGATCAAACGGAAAACAGATTCCTCCCTGGTCGTCGGATTACGGAAAATCAAGGAAAAATGCGGTAACGCATTCATTTCAGCCGGAAGCACCGGTGCGCTCCTGGCCGGCTCCCTCCTCATCCCGGGCCGCATCAAAGGGGTCAACCGCCCGGCCCTGGCGCCTATTCTGCCATCTGCGTGCGGGGGCACGATGCTGATCGATGCCGGGATGAACACCTTGCTCAGGCCTATCAATTATGTCCAGTTCGGCATCATGGGGGCCGCGTACATGCGGGAAGTGCATGGCGTCAAGAAACCCCGTGTCGGCCTTGTCAATGTCGGCACGGAAGAAGGAAAGGGCAACGTGACGGTTCAGGAAGCGTTCCTGCTGCTGCAGCAGTCCGGCCTCCGTTTCGTCGGCAACATCGAAGGGCGCGACATCGCGGGCGGAAAAGTGGATGTGGCCGTTTGCGACGGATTCACCGGCAATGCGATGCTAAAGATGATGGAAGGCACGGGCCGGTTCTTCATGGATCACATGAAGCAAATGTATTCGCGCAACATCTTCACCATGCTGGCGGCCGCCATCGTGCGCAAGGATCTCGGCGTGCTGAGAAAGAAAGTGGATCCGGAAGAACTCGGAGGGACGCCCATTCTTGGGATTGACGGCATCGTATACAAGTGCCACGGCAATGCCAGGGCGAAGGGGATCACCAATACCATTCTCAAGATCTGCAATGGCGCCGCCCTGTCTGTCACCGAACAGATCCGGATGGCCTTCAACACCGTCGATGTATCCGAAACGATCGAAACCGGAGGAATTGCATGAGCAGTCTTTATGCCGCTGGCATCCTGGGAACCGGAAGTTTTCTTCCTGAAAAGCGTCTGACCAATCATGACCTGGAAAAAATCGTCGAAACAACGGATGAATGGATTCATCAGCGCACGGGCATCCGGGAGCGCCGGATTCTCGAGGAAGGCGCATCGGCCCTCTCCATGGCGAAGTCTGCGGCAAAAAAAGCGCTCGAACGTTCCGGAATCACAGCCGACGCCCTTGATCTCATCATTGTGGCGACCGTCACACCGGATTACCTCACACCCTCCATGTCCTGTTCCGTCCAGGCGGGCATCGGCGCCGTGAATGCCGCCGCCTTCGACATCAATGCCGCCTGCACGGGGTTCATTTACGCACTGAATGTGGCGCAGCAGTATATCGCAAACGGAGCGGCCCGCCATGTACTGGTCGTGGCCGTCGAATGCCTGAGCCGCGTTACCGACTGGCAGGACCGCAAGACCTGCGTGCTGTTCGGAGATGGTGCGGGTGCCGCCGTTCTTGGACGCGTCGAGGAGGGAACCGGCATCCTGGCCAGCCTGGTCGGCGCGGATGGAACCCAGGGAGGCGTCCTCACCCTGCCTGCCTTCCATATGACGGACGCGGATCGCGCCGTCCGGAGCGAAGGCAAGACGCAGGTCCTCTGGATGGACGGCAGCGAAGTGTTTGCCTTCGCGGCCCGCATCATGTCGGATTCCGTCCGCAAGGTCTCTGAAAAGGCCGGTCTTCTTGTCGAGGATTTGAATTGGATTTTTCCCCACCAGGCCAACATGCGCATCCTGCAGAATGCCCAGAAGCGTCTGAAAGTGCCGATGGACCGGATTTACTCGAATCTGGAGCAAACCGGCAACATTTCGAGCGCCTCCATTCCCGTATGTCTGGATGAAGCAGTGGAAAAGGGATTGCTGAAGAAGGGCGACACGCTGGTACTGGTTGCTTTCGGAGGGGGCCTCACTTACGGTGCGACTGCCATCCGGTGGACAATGGACTGACAATTGGTGCGACTGCCATCCGGTGGACAATGGCCTGACAATTGGCGCGACTGCCATCCGGTGGGCCATGGACTGACTATTGGCACGGTGTTCATCTGAGGACCGTGGAGGAAAATGGGAGGAAAAGCACATGGGAAAAATCGCATTTGTCTTTCCGGGGCAAGGAGCCCAGTATCCCGGAATGGGTCGTGAAGCCGTGGAATCCTGCCCGGCCGCGGCGGCTGTTTTTGATGAGGGTTCCGCAGCGCTTGGTTTTGATCTGAGTGAACTGGTATTCAACGGGACAGAAGAATCATTGAAAATCACGGAGAATACACAGCCCGCCATTGTGGCGGCAAGCCTGGCTGCATGCAGCCGCTGCTGGCAGCCGGCATCCATCCGGACATGGCAGCCGGCCTGAGCCTGGGTGAATACTGCGCGCATGTCGCCGCGGGGACGTTTTCGGCAGGGGAGGCCATCTCGCTGGTGCGGGAACGCGGAAAGCTGATGCAGGAAGCGGTTCCGGCCGGGGTCGGCACGATGGCGGCCATTTTGGGATTGTCGGACGAACAGGTTCTGGAAATCTGCACAAAAGCATCCGGGGTGGGCATCGTGGAACCGGCCAACTTCAACTGTCCGGGCCAGGTCGTCATCTCGGGCGAAGTGGCTGCCGTCGAGGCAGCTTGTATACTGGCGAAAGAAGCCGGTGCCAAGAGGGCCATGGTTCTCGCGGTCAGTGCGCCATTCCATTGCAGCATGCTCAAACCCGCCGGCAAGCAGCTGGC
>JANYKF010000322.1 GCA_025361665.1 Clostridiaceae bacterium | reverse complement strand
GCGCGGCGCCAACATGGGC
The DNA here is from genome assembly GCA_025361665.1 of Clostridiaceae bacterium. Lineage (GTDB taxonomy): Bacteria > Bacillota > Clostridia > DSM-8532 > DSM-8532 > JAEWSN01. Next base: position 4,032 of record JANYKF010000322.1, on the reverse strand, counting down.
ATTCTGCGCGTGGACCATCCGGACATCCTCGAGTTCATTGCCTGCAAGCAGGACAATGCAGACATCACGAACTTCAACATCTCCGTCGGGCTGACCGAGGTGTTCATGAACGCCGTGGAGGCGGGGGCCGATTATGACCTGATCGATCCGAAAAATAAAAAAACCGTCAGGCAGCTCAATGCCCGCACCGTTTTTGAAACAATGGTGAAAAGCGCCTGGAGGAACGGCGAACCCGGCATGATCTTCCTGGACCGCCTGAACCGTTTCAACGTGACGCCCGCACTGGGGGAGATCGAGTCCACGAATCCCTGCGTCACGGGAGATACCTGGGTGCTGACGGAAGAGGGACCCTGCCAGGTTCAGGACATACTGGGAAAACAGAAAAAGTTTGCCCTTCACGGTGAATTTCATCCAAGTGCACCGGAGGGATTCTTCAAAACAGGCTGCAAGGAAGTTTTTCAAATTGTCACGGACCGCGGCTACTCACTGAAAGTCACGGCCGATCACCTGGTCCGGGCTGTATCGGGGATGAACCGCTTTTCCAGGGATGAGGAATGGATATGCGCCGGGAAATTGAAGCCCTGCGACCGCATCGTGCTGTCTGCCAATCGAAACCTGTCCTGGACTGGAAAAGGAAACACCGAAGAAGGATTCCTGCTTGGACTTCTCCTGGGAGACGGCACCCTGAAAGCAGAAGGTGGCGTCATTTCGATCTGGGGTGAGGATGAGAATGCTGTTACGCTGATGAGAGCCGCTGGGGAAGCTGCGGGCACATTGCCTCACCGCACTGATTTCCGCGGATTCCAGTCCATGGTCTCGGGACGCGGGGAGCATCGGATGCGAATGGCCTCCCTGAGGGGTCTCGCGGCGGAGTACGGGATGTATCCGGGGCACAAAAAAGTATCTCCTCTTCTGGAGCAGACCAGTTCCCTGTTCCATGCCGGGTTCCTTCGCGGTTTGTTCGATTCGGACGGCACGGTAGTCGGGTCGCAGGAAAAGGGAGTGTCAATCAGGCTCTGGCAACACGATATCCCGGTCTTGAGAACGGTGCAGAACATGCTCCATCGCCTTGGCATCGCGTCCACCTTGTACACAGACCGGAAGGGCGCATGCTCAAAGTCCATGCCGGATGGCAGGGGCGGAAATGCTGTTTGCGAAACGACAGCAGGACATGAATTGATGATCTCCGGCGAGAATCTGAAGATATTCTCTGACCGTATCGGATTCGGAAGCATCGGCAAACAGAAACAGCTTGATGCCCATCTGGCCCGTTACAAGCGAAGTTTCAACCGGGAACGTTTTGTTGCCACGATAACAAGCATCAATCCGTGTGGCTTTGAGCATGTGTATGATGTGCAAATTCCGGGCATCCATGCGTTTGATGCCAACGGAATCGTCGTGCACAATTGCGGAGAGCAGCCTCTGCTTCCGTTCGAGGCCTGCAACCTTGGTTCCATCAACCTGAGCCTGCTGGTGAAGAAGACCGCGAAGAAGATCGGGGTGGATTACCCAAGGCTCACCCGCATCGTGCGCATGGCCGTCCATTTTCTTGACAATGTCATCGATGTGAACAAATACCCGCTGCCGGATATCGACAAGATGACCCGTGGTACCCGGAAAATCGGCCTTGGGGTGATGGGCTGGGCGGACATGCTGCTCCAGCTTGGTATCCCCTACGATTCAGCGGAAGCAGAATCGCTGGCCCGAAAGGTGATGGGGCATATCCAGGACACGTCCCATGCCGCCAGCATCAAACTGGCAGAGGAAAAAGGGGTGTTTCCGTACTGGCAGGACAGCATCTACAAAGCCCGGGGCATCCGCCTGCGCAACGCGACCACCACCACGATCGCGCCGACCGGCACGCTGAGCATGATTGCCGGCGTTTCCAGCGGCGTGGAACCCATGTTCGCCATCGCCTACATCAAGAATGTCATGGACAGGACCGAGCTGTTTGAAACGAATCCGTATTTCAAACGGGCGGCCGAGGAAGGCGGGTTCTATTCCGCAGCGCTCATGAAGCGCGTTGTGGAAACGGGAACGCTTCATGGCATGGAGGATGTGCCGGAAGCGGTTCGCCGCCTCTTTGTCACAGCTCACGATATTTCCCCGGAATGGCATGTGCGGATGCAGGCCGCATTCCAGGCCTTCACGGACAATGCCGTGTCAAAGACGGTCAACCTGTCCCACGAAGCGACGGAAGACGATGTGCGGGAAGTGTTCATGCAGGCTTACCGGACCGGGTGCAAAGGCGTGACCATTTATCGGGACGGGTCCCGCGGGCTGCAGGTGCTGAACATCGGCAGCGTGAATGCGGAGAGGAAAACCGATGCGGCAGGAGCGGCATCGCCAGTCGCAGCGCAGGCAGGAGCGGCAGTCGCAACGCCGGCAGTTGCAGCACAGACAGCTCCGTCTGCCGCAGCGCCGGCAGGAGCGGCAGTTGCAGCACAGGCAGCACCGGCAGTTGCAGCACAGGCAGGAGCGGCAGTCGCAACGCCGGCAGGAGCGGACGACGCAACGGAAAGCACGGGTGACGGCAGTGCCGTTCCCGATTACGGGCACATCGCGCCCCGCCCGCGTCCGGAAATCACGACCGGTTTCACGGAAAAAGTGAAAATCGGCTGCGGCAACCTTTACATCACGGTCAACTACGATGAAAACGGCATCTGCGAGGTGTTCACGAATACGGGCCGTGCGGGCGGATGTCCGTCCCAGTCCGAAGCGACCAGCCGGCTTGTATCCATCGCGCTGCGATCCGGCATGGATGAAAAGGCGATTGTGGAACAGCTCAAGGGCATCCGCTGCCCGTCCACGATCCGGCAGAAAGGCCTGAAAGTGCTGTCCTGCCCGGATGCCATCGGAAGGCTCATTGAAAAGGTCAGCAACCACCGCAACGGTAATGGTTCGGTGCATGCTGAAGTCGCAGCACCGGCTGCCCAGCGGTTCATCCGTCCCACGCCGAACCTGGTTCGGCCGAAAACGGAGGGGGGCCCGTACGGGAAAGCCGGCCAAGCCGGCATGCCTTCTGCCAAAGCATCGGCCGGCGCGTCTGCCAATTTCACGGGAAGTCCGGCCGGAAGCATTGCGGGAGGCACGGCTTCAGCCAGGGCAGGCAACATGCCCCGCGTTGCCGTGATGGACGACGACGACGACGATGGCCTGCCGGGAAACCTCAGCCACGATTGCCCGGAATGCGGCGAAGTGATGGAACATGAAGGCGGATGCAGGATCTGCCGGAGCTGCGGCTATTCGAAATGCGGATGAACCTCATTGGTACGTGTCCGCAAAGAACAGGAAGGGAAATGGGCCGATGAAGATGGAACATGCCGATGCACCAACTCAGGATATCCGGATCTACCTCAGCCGCATCGGGTATGGTGGCCCCCTCGATGGCAGCGCCAACACCCTGGCGGCCTTGCAGGAGGCGCATGTCCATTCGGTTCCCTATGAGAATCTGGACATCCTGAGAGGTGTCCCCTTGTCGCTTGAGATTCCCGACTTGTATCGAAAAATCGTGAAGAACCGGCGCGGCGGGTATTGTTTCGAGCTGAACGGATTGTTTGCCTGGCTGCTGGAATGCCTGGGATATCCGGTTCACCAGTTCATGTCCCGCTTCCTGCGGGATGAAACGGCAATCCCCATGCGCAGGCACCGCGTGCTGAAAGTCGAGGCGGAAGGGACATTCTGGCTGTGCGACGTAGGCGTCGGCGGACCCTCCCCGTGCCGGCCCCTGCAAATCGAGGCCGGCTTGGAACAGCATCAGGGAAACGAAGCCTACCGTTTGAAGCAGGACCCTTTTCTCGGCTGGGTTGTCGAGGATTTCCGCAAGGGTGTCTGGGCACCCTACTATTCTTTCACCGAAGAGCCGCAGCTTCCGCTTGACTACATCATGCCGTCCTATTGGTGTGAACATTCCGCCGAGTCCATTTTCACAAAAGGCGAAATGATTTCCATCCGCACGCAGGCTGGTCGCAATACGGTCGCGGGCAAGGAGTTCCGCATCTTCGCGGGGGAAGGGATCCGGGTGTTTGTCCC
>JANYKF010000300.1 GCA_025361665.1 Clostridiaceae bacterium | reverse complement strand
CATTCGGGTCAGGATCGCTGCGGATGCAGCATCATTCGGGTCAGGATCGCTGCGGATGTAGCATCATTCGATTCAGGATCGCTGCGGATGCAGCATCATCCGGGTCCAGCTGCAGGATTTGCGGCCACGACAGGATTCGGGTCCAGCAGCAAATCCAGGATTGCAATGGCGGTGGCGGCATCAAGAACCGGAACGGCCCGGATGACGATGCATGGGTCATGACGGCCTTTGACAGAAAGCTTCGCGTCTGTTGCCGTTTTCAGGTTCACGGTTTCCTGCTCCATGAAAATGGAGGCCGTGGGCTTCACCACCACGCGGAACACGACCGGCATCCCATTGGTGATGCCGCCGTTGAGTCCGCCATTGTGATTCGTCCGGGTCCTCACATGGCCGTTGTCCATATAAAACGCATCATTCGCTTCGGAACCCGTCATGGCTGAAAGGGCGAATCCATCCCCGAACTCAACTCCTTTGACGGCGGGAATGGAAAACAGCATGGAAGACAACCTGGCTTCCACGTTCCGGAACATGGGCGAACCGATGCCGGGCTGCAGGCCGATGACGGCTGTTTCGACGATGCCGCCCACAGAATTCATCGCAAGGCGGGCATCTTCCACCGCATCCAGCATTTCCTGCGCACAGGAACGATCATTGACCGGCACGGCCATTGTACGGAGCAGTTCGAGTTCGCTCACGCCGACGCGGCAGGGGTCGAACGGACAGTCGATGACATCGCGGATGGTCTGGATATGGGATCCGATCGTGATCCCCTTTGTTTCAAGGTACTGCCGGCAGATTTCCCCGGCAAAAACCAGCGGGGCTGTGAGCCTTCCCGAAAAATGACCGCCTCCCCGCGGATCGTTGAAGCCACCATAGCGAACCTGGCCGGTATAGTCGGCATGACCCGGTCTGGGCAGGATTTGCAAATCCGCATAATCGACGGATTTTGTGTCCATATTCCGGATGATGCCGCAGAGCGGCGTGCCGGTGGTTATGCCATTGTGAACACCGCTCAGGATTTCCACCTGATCGGCTTCAGACCGCGCCGTGGCGTGCCTGCCCGTGCCGGGGCGCCTTCTGGCCATCTCTGCCGCAAGCTGGTCCATGTCCAGCGCAAGTCCCGCCGGGAACCCGTCCAGCACCACACCAATGCCGGTTCCGTGTGATTCCCCGAAAACCGAGATGCGTATGTTCCTACCCCATGTGCTGCTCATGAGCATGTCCTCCCAACCGGCGAAAATCATCCCAGAAATCGGGATATGATTTGCTGACCGCTTCCATGCCGTCGATGATGACGCTGCCGCCCGCACGGGTGGCAGCGATGGCGGAAGCCATCACGATGCGGTGATCCCCGCAGCTTCGGACAGAACCCCCGGACAGGGCACCTGCCAGGAGATTGCCTGACAACCCGGCACCAAGGGCGTCATCGGGGCCATCTTCACCGGATCCGGATATGCCACGACCCATGATGACCAATCCGTCAGGTTCTTCGGAAATGGAGGCACCCAGGGCGCCCAATTGTTCGGCCATCGCCTGCAGGCGGTCGGACTCCTTGATGCGGAGCCGGGCGGCATTGAAAATCCTGCTGCGTCCTGCCGCATGGACCGCCGCGACCGCCAAGGCGGGCACCAGATCCGGACACTGCGCTACGTCCATGTCAACGGCGCGCAGGGATGTCCGTGCCGGTTCCACTGCCTGCAAAGGTGTCACGACCATGTCAATGGTCCACGGGGAGGGCTTGGTTCTTCCAATATGCAGGCTGCCGCCTTCCGCGCGGATATCCGCCCCCATGGAACGCAGGATGTCCACAACCGCCCGGTCTCCCTGCAGCGAATCCATTCGCAGCCCATCCAGCGTCAAGTCGCTCCCCAACGCACCCGCGACCATCCAGAAGGCCGCCTGCGACCAGTCGCCTTCGACATCATAATCCGTCGGGCTGTAGTGCTGGCCTCCTTGAACGAGGATGTGCGATGTCCCATTCACCATTTGCGCATGCACGCCGAACCGGGCAAGCATTTCCAACGTCATGGCCACATAAGGCGCCGATTCCAGCGGACCTTCCACTTCAATGACCGAATCTTTTGACAGAATGGGAAGTGCAAACAGAAGGCCGGTGATGAATTGCGAGCTGACGTCTCCGCGAAGCCGAAAAACCCCGGGTTCAAGACACCCCTGCAGGGTGATCGGCAGATGTCCTTCCCGGTCTGTCATCGTAACCGCTTTCCCATCAAACAGGGTCCTGAACAGCTCGAATGTCCGCTTCAAAAGCGTACCCCGGCCTGTCACCGTCACACTGTCCGGTGTCAGCCTGGAGACCGGTATGACGAACCGGGCGGTGGAGCCGGACTCATGGCAGTCTATGTCTTCTCCGGTAGGCTGCAGCTTGCCTGTTCCAAAGACAGTGACCCGATTCCGGCCATGAAAACGAGTGCTGGCACTCAATGCGGACTGTATGCCGAGAGCCTTCAGGGCGGCCATCGTAGCCACGATATCGTCGGAAAGGACGATATTGTCAAGATGGCTTGTACCTTCCGCCAGTGCCGCGCAAAACAACGCGCGGTGCCCCATGCTTTTCGAGGGAGGTACGAGCAGCCTGCCCTTGAGCAGGCCGGGTTCAACGATGCAGACGGCCATGGAGCCTCTCCTTTAATTCCGGGATGGGTAAGGTGCGCAGACGGGAAACGCCGATCCTGTCAAGCGTCACGATCGCAATCAGGCCGGAACGCGCTTTCTTGTCGATGGACATCGCATCCAGAACCGGTTCGGGATCAATGTCCGGGAAGACCGTGGGCAGGTCGTGGCAGGCCAGGACGTTTTCAACCGCATCCGCCGTTCCCGGATCGCTCCAGCCCATCGCTTCCGACATCCTCGTGAAGACCGTCATCCCGATGGAAATGGCTTCGCCGTGTGCAAAGGTATTGAAACCGGTCGCCTTTTCCAGCGCGTGCCCGAGGGTATGTCCGAAATTCAGCAGCTGACGCGGTCCTTCATCCCGTTCATCCTGTTCTACCACCAGCCGCTTGAGCATGCAGCTTTCCGCAATGAATCCCGCCAGGTGCGGACGAAGCCCCACCCGTCCTTGATGGGCACAGATTCGTTCGATGAGCGCCGCGTCGAACAGGAAACCATGTTTGAGCAGCTCCGCCATGCCATTGGCAAATTGCCGGTCCGGCAATGTATCCAGCAAAGCCGGGTCCGTGTAGACGGCATGCGGCTGGTAAAAGGCACCAACAAGGTTCTTTCCCTCCGGCAGATCGACAGCCACCTTGCCGCCGATGCTGCTGTCCACCATGGCCAGAAGCGTGGTGGGCACCTGGACAAATCCGGTTCCGCGCAGGAATGTGGCGGCCGTGAGTCCGGCCATGTCTCCCGTCACCCCACCGCCGACAGCCACTACGACATCGCTTCGCGTAAAATGCTGCCCGGCGAGGGCTGAATAGATACCGGACAGCGTATTCAGCGTCTTGTGGGCTTCCCCTTCCGGAAATTCGACCAAAAAGGCGTCACATCCACGCGATTGCAGGCCCGATGTGAGCCTGCGCCCCATCAGTCCTGCTACGCGGGTTTCACAGACAATGGCCAGTTTCTTCCCGGGATGCTGGTCCGGAAGCAAAACCGGAAGAGCCTCAAAGAGACCCTCCTCAACCCGGATCGTATATTGCCTTCCAGCTATGTGGACTTCCACGATTTGTTCCATCTGCATATCTCTTGACCCCGTGTTTGATTCTCGTGCAAAAAGTCGATTTTCGACTTTTTCAT
>JANYKF010000299.1 GCA_025361665.1 Clostridiaceae bacterium | reverse complement strand
ATGAAAAAGTCGAAAATCGACTTTTTGCACGAGAATCATGTTTCACCTGTACCGTTCATCCGTGCGATCCCATAAATAGTCCGGAGCTATCATCTGCCCGTGGGAAAACAGGTCGGGAGTCTGATAGAATGGTTGCGTAGGGAAAGTCACCTTGATGCTGTATGGGATCCGGACATGCAAGGAGTGGCTCCCGGTCCAACCCGACTGTTCCCGTAAAACGGAGCATCTTTCGAAGGAGGCATCCTATGCCTGAGACAATGTTCGCAAACCCGATTCTGCCCGGCTTTTATCCCGATCCGTCCATCTGTCGCGTCGGAGATGATTATTGGCTGGTTACCTCGTCGTTCTCCTATTTTCCGGGCATTCCCATCTTCCATAGCCTTGACCTGGTGAACTGGGAACAGTTGGGTCATGTGTTGGATCGCCCGTCTCAATTGGATTTGGATGGGATCGGCCATTCCCAGGGAATCTATGCGCCAACCATCCGGTACCATGACGGTCTTTACTTCCTGATTACGACATTGGTGGGGAAACAGGGGAATTTCATCGTCACAACCAGGAATCCGGCAGGACCCTGGTCCGAACCATATTGGCTCGAAGATGCGCCCGGCATCGATCCGTCCCTGTATTTCACCGAAGATGGCAGGGTCTGGGTCACCGGAACGGCCGATGCCCCAAATGCCGAATATTGGGGAGACAATGAAATCTGGATGAGGGAACTTGACTTGTCCGTGATGAAACTGGCCGGACCTCGCTTCGGGCTATGGCGCGGCGCGGCAAAAAAAGCCCACTGGCCGGAAGCACCGCATCTCTACAGGATCGGGGACTGGCACTACCTGATGATCGCCGAAGGGGGAACCGAATACAACCATGCTGTGACGATCGCGCGCAGCAGGGATCTCACGGGACCCTACGAGGGTAATCCAGCCAATCCGATTCTCACCCACCGCCACCTGGGGAAAGGTTCGCCCATCTGGAACGCGGGGCATGCCGATCTGGTTCGGACGCAGGCTGGCGAATGGTGGATGGTTTGCCTTGCCTCGAGACCTTATGGGGGACACTTTCGAAACATGGGGCGCGAGACTTTTCTGGCACCGGTGGTATGGGAGGATGAATGGCCGGTGGTCAGTCCCGGTACAGGCAAACTGGAATTCGGATACGCTATGCCCGATGTCGGGAATGCGCTTGCCGGTGCCCGACTCGCCACCGATTTGGAACAAGCCGCGGAAAAGACAAGGGAGCGCGGCGCCGATGCAAATGATCCCCTGGACTCCATTGATCCCCTGGACTCCATTCGGACGGTGACCCTTTCGACGCGGCCTGCTTCCTGCGGGGGATGTGCCGGCAAGGCTGGAGGATGCTGCGGCACATCCGGTCATTTGGGTGCTTCCGGTCATTTGGATGCTTCCGGTCATTTGGATGCCCTGGGAGACCGGTATGCGGGTGACATGGCGGTTTCGGCTGAGTCATCCGGAACCGGCTACATATGCGAATTTGACGGATTTGAAGCAGACCATCTCGCCTATGTCTTCAACATGCTGAGAACGCCGCGCGAACCCTGGTGGAGCCTGGCGGCACGGCCCGGATTCCTGCGAATGCGCCTGCGTCCGGTATATCTGGGCGAGCAGGCCAATCCGTGCTTTGTGGGACGCCGTCAGCAGCATATGACCTTTACCGTTACCACGGAACTGGAGTTCAATCCGGATTCGGAAGGACAGTCTGCCGGGTTGGCCCTGCTGCAGAGCGACGCCTTTTTCGTGAAATTCGCCGTGGTTCGCGCAAAAGACGGATTACAGGCGCATTTGATCCGATGCGAAAACAACACTCCGGTTGTTGTCGCCGAGGCGGAACTGGCAGAACTCGATGAACTGTGCGGTAATGGGCTGCGCCTGATGCTGCGCATTGAAGCGGAAGGCCAAGAGCTGCGGTTTCTGTGCGGTTTTGACGAATCACGCCTGGTCGTTCTGGCAGAACACATCGATGCCAGGATGCTCAGCACGGATGTAGCCGGAGGATTTGTCGGCACCTATGTCGGAATGTTCGCCGAGGGAGAGAACCCGTCTGGAATCACCGTGGCCGATTTCGACAGCTTTTCCTATGAAGGCTGCTGAAGAGGATGACTTGCAGGGGGAGCCGAATTATATGACCTGTGGAGAACCCAATTCGATTTCGGAGGAGGTCATTCATGCGATGGCATCGTAAAGCATATATGAACCCGATGGCATTTGGCGACATTGGTCGGCCACCATCCCCATGCCTATCAGGTATCCGGTCACCACTTTTGATGACTGGCTGTAGTTGAAGCCGTATTACTCATTTTCAGAATCACGGGTCAGTACGGAGTAGGTTGTCGCAGCCATGTCAGCCAGGAACTACGGTGGTCTGGTGACGGCAAGCATGCCGGGCGGTTTCAACACCCCCCGGGAGCTGGACTAAAAACTGCAGCCCATGATGCACAAAGGGACCATGTTTGCATTGGGCCACAGGATTCCCAACGGGACGCCGCTTGAGAATTACCTGTTTTTTGTGAAAACGGCCAGGGAGATACTTGGCATTCCGGCAGGATTGAAGCCATAAGGCTGGAATCGGATGGCGTTCTGAAGCAGATGGTTCGAAGAGGCGTGCTCAAATTGGCGGAATACGCGGTCATCCCTTTTCATTAGGTGGCGCAGGACTTCTTCTGATTATATCAATTGTCCGACCAGTAGAAGATCACTGTTGAAACCGCACATTTCAATGACACCTGCATCATTCTCCTGTGATACGCGCGGTATGATGATTTCCCTTGAAGCGAGTATGTGCATGCACCATTTGTATTGTTCAGTCTGAAGCCGAAGCCGAATATCCGCAGCAAATGGCGAGTAAACAACCACAAGTTTTCTGTCTTTGGTCAAGGAAGCTCTGATTTCATCTGTTTGATTCAGGAAAATATCGGCGGGTTCCATATCATGATTCTCGTGCAAAAAGTCGATTTTCGACTTTTTTATGCAAGTTGCATTTTGCAACTTGCATGCATCCGGCGGCAAATGCCGCCGGATGGCACCGAATCATATGATTTGGTGTGTTGAAGGCACAAAATGTGCCTTCAAC
>JANYKF010000254.1 GCA_025361665.1 Clostridiaceae bacterium | reverse complement strand
TGCGGCATGGTCACGGACAACAGAAAAGGGGCAATCTCAAAAGAGACAGCCCCTTTCGCAACAGACTTTTCATCTCTACGAAGAGACGGCAGATGTACCTGGAGTGAAACTGGTATGAAGTTCATCGGCACGTCTGCTGCGTAGAGATGAAAAGTCTGTTGCGAAAGGGGCTGTCTCTTTTGAGATTGCCCCTTTTCTGTTGTCCGTGACCATGCCGCAGGTCAGGCGTATGCCGCAAATCGTCCGTCCTGGCATTGAGCCGCACGGGAGGCAAATCATGCTGCATTTTTATACGGGAGAAGGCGCGCGATGGCTTGTCGCCGGTTCGGAAGACCTGACGGATTTGTCTCCTGAGCGGAATGAACGGAAGGCGATGTCTGCCATTCTAAAAAGACGCGGCATCGATACGGCCGAAGAGTCGGCTTTTCTGAATCCGTCCCTGCTCGATCTGCATGACCCTTTCCTGCTGGAAGGGATGAAACCGGCTGTTGACCGCATCATCACGGCGATCGGCGGAAACCAGAAGATCCTGGTGTATGGAGACTATGATGTCGATGGGACCACGGCGGTGTCCATCCTGATGAATTTTTTCCAGGATATCGGATATGCCGCCTCGTTCTATATCCCAGATCGGGCAGATGAAGGATATGGGATTTCCGAAGCCGCAGTGGCTAAAATCATCTCGTCTCCAATCGATGTCCTGATTACGGTGGACTGCGGCATCACGGCGAAGTGCCAGGTGGATGCCATTGCGTCAGGACGGGCCGCCACCGGAAAACCCATTGACATCATCATCACCGACCATCATCAATCCGATCCCGGTTCCTTGCCGGCCGTCCATGCATGCATCAATCCGCATCTTCCGGGATCCGCGTATCCCTTCCGGTTCCTCTGCGGTGCGGGAATCGCCTGGAAACTCGTTCAGGCTCTTGCCGGCCGCCTCGGCAAGCCGGAGCTGGCCCTGAGGTCCATTGACCTCGCTGCTCTGGCCACGATCGCGGATATCGTGGAACTGACAGGGGAAAACAGGATCATCACCCGTTACGGTCTTGAGAAAATGAACCGGGATCCGAATGTCGGTCTTGCCGCACTGCATGCCATATCCGGCGGAAAACCCGGCAGCCTGGATGCCACGCGCATCGGTTTCATGATGGCGCCGCGCATCAATGCAGCCGGACGGATGGGAGACGCATCGCGCGCGGTCTCGCTGATGACCGCCCGGAATCCGGAGAAGGCGCTGAAACTGGCGGAAATGTTGGATGAGAGCAACAGGAACCGGCAGGAAGTGCAGGAAACCGTTTTCCAGGAATCCTTGAAGGCGATAGCCGACAGGCCGGCCACGCTGATGGAACCGGTGACGGTTGTATGGGGTGCGGGATGGCACCATGGCGTCATTGGCATTGTGGCGTCCAAACTGACGGAGCGTTTTCACAAACCGGCTTTCGTGCTGACCCTGCTGGATGGGGAGGCTGTCGGTTCAGGACGCAGCATCGAAGGGTATAACCTGTTTGATGCGCTGTCCTCTCAAAGTGCCCTCCTGAAGCGATTCGGCGGACACGCCCAGGCAGGGGGGCTTTCCCTGTCCGCCGGCAATCTGGAAGCATTTCGCGAAGGGGTCAACCGGCATGCGCTCAGTCGCATCACGGCCGACATGAAGATGCCGACGCTCGATCTGGAGATGGAATTGGACCCGGAACTGCTTTCGGAATCCTTCGCGAAGAAACTTGCCTCACTGGAGCCGACCGGGCAGGGCAACCGGCCTCCGATGTTCCTGATACGGGATGTCCGGATTCTGGAGTTCAAAACCTTGTCGGAAGGAAAGCACATTCGGCTGAGAATGCAAAAGGATGCGCATCCCTTTATCGCTGTCGGATTCGGCTTCGGAGGGTGGACCGGGCATTTGCTGCCGGATGAACAAGTCGATGTGGCAGGATGGCTCGAATTGAATGAATGGCAGGGGCGGGTCTCCCTGCAATTCCGGCTGGGGGGAATGCGCCTTGCCGAGGGGGACAGGCAATGCAACCGGTTCATGCACGAAGCCGTGCGCCGGTTCGAATCACTTGATTGCGACGGGGATTGGCTTTATAATGGGATTAAACTTTCCGGAGCGCCGAGAGGTACATTTCTGCCGAACCGGGATGACATGATTGCGGTCTATCGTCACTTCTGCAAGTTGCCGGAGAAAACCTGCACGGTCGGGGAGTTGTTCGGGTTGTCCCGCAAGATGACCGATGCCTCCGGCGCACCCCTTGGTTTTTTCAAGATGATGTCCGGGCTGATGGTTTTTGATGAACTCGGTTTGTTTTCCCTCACTTTGCAGCCGGACGGCTGCTATCACCTGCACCGGGTGGAGGAAGCTGAAAAAGCGGACCTGAACGACTCGGAATTGCTGCAGTTCCTACAGGAGGTTGCCGATCGCGAATGATGTTTCGCGTGTGTTCCCGGAACCACAGGATGCGGGGGACCCATGATTGACGAGTACAAACAGCTGCAGGAGCTGATTCTGCAACGCGATCCGAATGCTGATTTGTCGCTGGTCGAAAAGGCCTACCGGCTGTCGAAGGCTGCACACGAAGGGCAGACCCGTGTTTCCGGAGAGCCCTATATCGTACATCCCGTCGCGGTCGCCTGCATTCTCGCGGAAATGGACATGGACGCCTCCACCATCGCAGCCGGAATCCTGCATGATACGATTGAAGACACTTCCTACGATTATGAAAAGCTCAAGGTAATCTTCAGTGAGGAAATCGCCGAACTGGTGGATGGCGTCACCAAGCTCACCAAGATCCCCTATACGTCGAAACAGGAACAGCAGGCCGAAAATTTCCGTAAGATGTTTCTTGCCATGGCGAAGGACATCCGCGTCATTATCATCAAGCTGGCGGATCGGCTTCACAACATGCGCACCCTCAAGTTCAAATCGAAAGATAAGCAGATGGAAACGGCGCGGGAAACCCAGGAGATTTATGCGCCGCTCGCGCACCGGCTTGGCATGCACCGCATCAAATGGGAGCTGGAGGATTTGAGCTTCCGGTATCTGGATGAAAAGGGCTATTACGATCTGGTGGAAAAAATTGCGAAAAAGCGCAGGGAACGGGAAGAATACATCAACCGCATCATCGGGGAAGTCCGTGAAAAAGCCCGCGAAATGGACATCGAAACCCATATCGAGGGGCGTGCGAAGCATCTGTACAGCATCAACCAGAAAATGATCAAGCAGCAGAAAAGCATCGAACAGATATACGATCTCTTCGCCATCCGCCTCATCGTCAGCTCCGTGAAGGACTGCTATGCGATCCTCGGATTGGTGCACGAGCTCTACAAGCCCATGCCCGGCCGGTTCAAGGACTATATTTCCATGCCGAAGCCGAACATGTACCAATCCCTGCATTCCACACTCATCGGTCCCGAAGGGGTCCCATTCGAAGTGCAGATCCGGACGAGCGAGATGCACCATATCGCGGAAGTCGGCATCGCGGCCCACTGGCAATACAAGCATGGCGGCAAGGGTGACCAGGATATGGCGGACAAGCTGAACTGGCTCCGCCAGCTGGTGGATTGGCAGAAGGAAACCCATGATGCCGAGGCATTCATGGAAAACCTGAAGATTGATCTGTTCACCGATGAAGTTTTCGTGTTCACGCCGAAAGGCGATGTGAAGAACCTGAAATCAGGTTCCACACCCATCGATTTCGCCTATTCCATCCACAGCGCCATCGGCAACCGGATGATCGGCGCGAAAGTTAACGGACGTATCGTCAACCTCGATTTCGAACTGAAGAACGGCGACATTGTCGAAGTCATCACTTCGTCCGCCTCCAATGGCCCCTCGCGTGACTGGTTGAAAATCGCAAAGACCTCCCAGGCGAAAAACAAGATCAATCAATGGTATAAAAAGGAAAAACGCGACGAAAATGTCCTGCATGGCCATGATCTGTTTGACAAGGAAATCAAGAAAAGCGGATATGCCGCCCAGGACCTGGTGAAGGCGGAATGGCTCGAACCGATCATGCGCAAGTACAGCCTCCACACGATGGACGACCTGTATGCCGGCATGGCGCTCGGAGCCGTCACAGCGGCTAAAGTCGTCTCGAAGCTGAAGGACGAGTACAGGCACAGCCTCACTCCTGAACAGCAGACGCAGCTGCTGCTGGAACACATAGAAAAAGAGAGCAAGAAAAAAAAGAAAGTGGTTCCGGAGAGCGGCATCGTGGTCAAGGGCATCGACAACTGCTTGGTACGGCTCTCGAGATGCTGCAATCCGGTTCCTGGAGACGCAAT
>JANYKF010000249.1 GCA_025361665.1 Clostridiaceae bacterium | reverse complement strand
GCACGGTTTTCCGCGTGACATGTCCAATTTCAGGCCCTTTGCCTTGAATGCGTCATATTCCGCCTGTACGGCGACCCGTTTTGAAAGGGCAAGTGTCTGTTCGGCAGTCTGCATGATGAAGTTCCCTCCGTGGCAAATGTTCCCTCTGACGGAACGTTTTGCAATTTCTCACAATTATAGTGTCGAAAGATGCCGTTTACTGCCTCATTTTATATCATTCACGGCTGGTTTTGCAAGATTTAATTCAATAAATTGCAAACCTGTGACCGGTTTTGGCAGGTCTGCCTTTGAAAGTTCCAAACCTGCATCGGGATAGACCATAGATGCTTCGCGGCGAACCACCAGCAAGCCATGAAAATACGCTCATGGTTTATGATTTTCACTGCCTAATCAGCGCATTTTCAGGGTAGCTCTTCCAAAGGGCAATAATCTGTGAAAGCGTGCGTTCGTAGGTTCCCGAGGCATCAATCCGATAATGGCATTGAGCCAGATAGAGCGGATATCGTTCCGCCAGGATGTCATGCAGTTTCTGGGGGTCGTCGCGCAGCAGCGGCCGATGGGAAACATCCAGCTTTTTCAGAATGATCTCCGCGGGACGGTCAAGAAAAAGGACGAGACCCGTTTTCTTCAGCGCTTCCATGTTCCCGGACCGTTTCACGATCCCGCCGCCCGTAGAGATGACCAAACCGTCGAGATTGGCCAATTCCAAGGCCATTTCGGATTCAATGTCCCGAAAATGCGCCTCTCCCTCCTGTTCGAAAATGCTTGTGATGGTTCCGTGCTGCTCCTCGATCTCCGTGTCCATGTCCACGAATTTCATTTTGAGCCTTTTGGCGAGCATGTGGCCGACAGTCGTCTTGCCGCTGCCCATGATGCCCGTCAGGATGACGTTCATGGCTCCGACACCTCCTCGGACATCGCGGCGAGAATGGCCCCGGCGTCTTCCCTGCCGTACGGGATGCCATGCCAGATGGATTGGGCTTCCACCGCCTGTGCCACCAGCATCAGCAAACCATTCGCACAAGGGATGCCCTGATTCTTCGCATCCTTCATCAGGCGTGTTTCAGTCGGGTTGTAAATGAGGTCGATGACGCATCCGGCCCCCTCAAGCTGTTCCGGTTTCAGGGGCGAAGCATCCGGATGAGGAAACATGCCCACCGGGGTCGTATTCACGATCAGGTCACATCCAGTCGCATGGAAGGCATCGTAACCGATTGTCTGCAGACCGGGCCATTTCATGGCGGCCTCATCAGGGTCCCTTGAAACGAGGGTGATTTCCTGGATGCCGTGGTCCTCAAGCCACGTGATGACAGCCCTTGAGGCTCCCCCGGTTCCCAGCACGATGGCTTTTCCGATACCGCCCGCAGGCACCATGCTTTCGACCAGGTGGCCGAACCCGGCGTAGTCCGTGTTATGCCCGACGTTTTTCTCTCCGAGCACGATCGTATTCACGGCGCCGATGCGGAGCGCTTCCGGAGACAGTTCATCCAGATGCCGCATCATGTGCGTTTTGTAGGGAATGGTAACATTGATGCCGCGATACCCCTGGGCTTTCAAGGCGGGCAGGAGGTCTTCGAGATCCTCCGGATTGCGTTCCAGTAAATCGTAGGAACCATTCATCCCATGCCGTCTGAACCAGATGTCATGAATTTCCGGACTTCGGCTGTGGCCGAGTTTCGCGCCAAGCAGGCCGACCCGGAACGGATGCAGGCCCATGGCCATGACGGCCATGCGGCTTTTCTGGAATGCACGCGAAGCCGCCATGATCCCTTCGAACACATGAAGCAGGTACCCTACAAATTCCGCTTCCCGGACGGACTTCCGGACGTTCTCCAGGACAATCCGCTCACGGCCCGCATCCAGTACCGTGATGCCGTGTTTGGCCTTTAATTCGGAAATCCGGGTCACCACTTTCATCCGTTCCTCAAGAAGATGCACGAGGCTGTGATCAATGGCATCGATGCGGCTTCTCCACTCTTCCAACAGGGCATTGACCAACTCGTCCATTTCTTGCCGCCTTCCGGTATTCACTCTTCGGGGAATGATTCAGGATCGCTGCGGATGCAGCATCATTCGGGTC
>JANYKF010000202.1 GCA_025361665.1 Clostridiaceae bacterium | reverse complement strand
AACGTCACCAAGAACCAGCAGGTCAACAGCGGAGACCTGATGCTCAGCCTGAATTGAACGGTTTTCATGAATTGGCCACACAGGGGAGGAATAGAGTTAATGGGAGTGAGAATTACGGAAACGGTCCTGCGTGACGCCCATCAATCCTTGATTGCCACACGCATGACCACGGCGGAGATGCTGCCGATGCTCGAAAAACTCGACCAGGTCGGTTTCAATGCCCTTGAGTGCTGGGGCGGGGCCACCTTTGACGCTTGCGTGCGTTTCCTGAACGAGGATCCCTGGGATCGCCTCCGCACGCTCCGCGCCAAAGTGAAGAAGACGAAGCTGCAGATGCTGCTCCGCGGCCAGAATCTGCTCGGATACAAGCATTACGCCGATGACGTCGTGGATTATTTCGTGCAGAAGTCCATCTCGAACGGGATCGACATCATCCGCATTTTCGATGCCCTGAACGATTACCGCAATGTGGAGCATTCCGTCAAGGCCACGAAACGCGAAGGGGGGCATGCGCAGGTCGCGTTCTCCTACACCGAAAGCGCATACCACAGCCTCGAACAGTTCACGAAGGATGCCAAGTATCTTGAGGAAATGGGTGCAGATTCCATCTGTATCAAGGACATGGCCGGACTGCTGGTGCCATACAAGGCGTATGACCTTGTCAAGGCACTGAAGGCCACCGTGAAGGTGCCCATCGAACTTCACACGCATTACACCAGCGGCGTGGGTTCCATGACCTACCTCAAGGCCATCGAGGCCGGTGTGGACATCGTGGATACGGCGATGAGCCCGCTGGCGCTCGGAACATCCCAGCCGCCGACGGAACCGCTGGTCGCAACCCTGAAGGGAACGCAATACGATACCGGGTTGGACCTTGCTCTGCTCAGCGAAATCTCCGAGTATGTGGAAACCCTTCGCGAGAAGTATCTCAAGAGCGGCCTGCTGAATACCAAGGTATTGGGTGTCGATGTGAACGCGCTCATCTACCAGGTGCCGGGCGGCATGCTCTCGAACCTGGTTTCCCAGCTGAAACAGGCGGGAAAGGAAGACAAATTCCTTGAAGTGCTGCGCGAGGTGCCGCGCGTCCGGGAAGATCTGGGCTTCCCGCCGCTGGTTACGCCTACGTCCCAGATTGTCGGCACGCAGGCCGTCATGAATGTCATTTCCGGTGAACGCTACAAGATGGTGCCGAAGGAGACCAAGGATGTCGTGAAGGGCATGTATGGAAAGACGCCTGCCCCCATTTCCGAAGAAATCGTGAAGAAGATCATCGGGGATGAGGAACGCATCACCTGTCGTCCGGCCGATACCATCGAGCCGGAAATCGAAAAGGTCAAGAAGGAAATGGCCGAGTACCAGGAACAGGATGAAGACATCCTGACCTGGGCCATGTTCCCGCAGGTCGCCCAAAAGTTCTTTGAAGCGCGGAAAGCAGGAAAATACAAAATCGACCCGGATATGGTGGACTATCAGAACCGTGTTCATCCCATGGCATAGCAGTCTTCCAGAAAGGCACGCCGGTCCGGAATGCCGGCATTCAAGGCACACAATGCGGATTGTGCGCCTTTTCAATCTGAACACCTTCGGCTCATATTGACGCACACAGGCGCGCAGGACCGGCCGCCGCATCGGTACACCGGGACACAAGGGAGGAAGAAAATGAAAGGGATCCATCTGGACCACAAAAATGCGCTTGGGTTTGTTTCCGAACACGAAATCACGTATTTTACCCCGCAAATCGAAGCCGCAAGCAAGCAGCTCCACCAAAAGAGCGGCCCGGGGAATGAGTATCTCGGCTGGATGGATCTGCCGGTTGCCTACGACCGGGAAGAATTTTCACGCATCGAGAAAGCGGCGGCGAAGATCCGGCGCGATTCCGACGTCCTGATCGTCATCGGCATCGGGGGTTCCTACCTTGGCGCCCGCGCGGCCCTGGATGCGCTGGGGCATTCCTTTTCCAACAACCTGCCAAAGGAAAGGCGTAAAGGCCCGGCTGTCTATTTCGCGGGAAACAACATCAGCCCGACCTATCTGGCTGATTTGATGGATCTCATCGAGGGCCAGGATGTATCCGTGAATGTCATTTCCAAGTCCGGCACAACCACTGAACCAGCCATCGCCTTTCGCCTGTTCAAGGCATACCTTGAAGAAAAATACGGCAAGGAAGGTGCCAAATCAAGAATATATGCCACCACCGACAAAGCGCACGGCGCTTTGAAGATGCTGGCTGCTGCGGAAGGATATGAAACATTTGCGATACCGGATGACGTGGGCGGCAGGTTTTCCGTCCTGACTGCCGTGGGACTGCTGCCCATCGCGGCGGCTGGCATCGACATCGGCGCCATGATGCTGGGTGCCGCGGACAGCCGGACAGCCTGCGCGAAACCCTTCACCGAGAATGACTGCTACAAGTACGCCGCTTGCCGCAACGCCCTGCTGCGCAAGGGACGCACCACGGAGATCATGGTCAACTACGAGCCGTCCCTCCATTTTGTCACCGAATGGTGGAAACAGCTTTTCGGAGAAAGCGAAGGCAAGGATCAAAAGGGAATCTTCCCTGCCGGGGTGGATTTCACAACGGATCTTCATTCCATGGGGCAATACATCCAGGACGGCATGCGTAACCTGTTCGAGACCGTGCTGAACGTGGAAACGCCGCGCAGGACGATGAAACTGATTGCCACGGCGGATGATCTCGACAAGCTGAATTATCTGGAAGGCCAGGACATGGACCATGTCAACAAGATGGCCATGCAAGGCACCATCCTCGCTCACAATGACGGCGGCGTGCCGAACCTGGTGCTGCACGTACCGGTCATGGATGCCTACTGGTTCGGGTATCTGGTGTATTTCTTCGAGAAAGCCTGTGCCATCAGCGGATACCTGCTGGGCGTGAATCCGTTCGATCAGCCCGGCGTGGAGGAATACAAGAAGAACATGTTCGCTCTCCTGGGAAAACCGGGCAACGAAATCCGCAAAGCCGAATTGGAAAAACGCTCCCAAGGGCATGAAAACGACTACTGCGCCTTCTTTTGAAAGGTCCGGGGCTTTGCTGTAGGACGTTTCAAATGATTGGCGCAGTTGTTGCTTTCGTGCTCCCAAGGGCATGAAAACGACTACTGCGCCTTCTTTTGAAAGGTCCGGGGCTTTGCTGTAGGACGTTTC
>JANYKF010000183.1 GCA_025361665.1 Clostridiaceae bacterium | reverse complement strand
GGGTTGTTCACCCGGGCGATCGTTCGCTTCACCTTGAAGTTGCGTTTCGCGAGCTGGCAGGCAATCAGGTTGTCCTCATCCTGTCCGGTCACGGCGATGAACACATCCGCCCCCGACACGCCGCAATCCTCAAGCACCCCGATATCGGTACCGTCCCCATGGACGACCGAAACATCGAGTTCATTCGCGATCTTCGCACAAAAGGCTGCTTCCTTTTCGATGATGGTGATGCGGTGTTTGTTCGGCCGCAAGGTCTTGATGAGATAGTAGCCGATTTTTCCGCCTCCGACGATGATGATGTTCATGATGCTTTCCTCCCCCGCCTAGTCAATCTTGGCGGAAACAACCAGGGTATCGCCGGCTTCAATCAGCAAATCCGGCGCTGCGAGCTGGAAGTCATTGTTACGCAGGATTCCGAACATCATTTCATTCCTGCGCATGGGCAGATCCCGAACCCTGCGGCCCGCTTCACTGCCGACCGCCCGGTGGTGGAATGCCACCGTGTTGCTGCCAAGGGTGTATCGATCGAGAATGCGGTCTCCCAGAATGATGGAGCGAATGACGTCCACGGAAATATTGGTGGGGCAGATCGTGTCCAGGCCGAACTGATGGAAGACGGATTCACGCGCCGGATTGTAAATGCGCGCAATCACACGTTTCACCTTGTAGATCTCCTTGGCGATCTGACAGGCCATGATGTTGATGTTGTCGTCCGGGGTCACGGCAGCCAGCGCATCCGCACGTTCGATTCCCGCGCGCTTGAGCACATCCTGATCGATGGGAACCCCGGTGACCTTCAGTCCGGTGAAATCCGGCGACAACTTTTCCAGTTGGAGTGCGTCATTGTCTACAATGACGACGTCATGCCCTTCCTGGGACATGGCCTCCGCGAACCCGGAGCCCACCTTGCCGCAACCGATGACGATGATGTACATGATTCTCCCTCATTTCCCGGGTTGCCGCCATTCCTTCGGCAGCTGACCTGCGTGACAGGCTGTCATACGATATTTGCCCTTCCTACGTTCCGGCTTATAGTGGAAAGAAACTGACGGGTCTCATCGTTTACAGGAGCCGGTCAAGCCGGATCCGGATTTCATCGATGAATTCCATGGAATGGACAACACGCTTTTCTCTTATGGTGGACATGGCTGCCAGTTCCTTCGGCATGACACCCTCTTCGATTGTCAGCAGCGAGGCGCGTTCGAGCATCTCCGCGAATCGGACCAGTTTGGGCAGCCCGTCGATTTCCCCGCGTTTTTTCAAGGCGCCGGTCCAGGCGAAAATGGTGGCGATGGAGTTCGTACTTGTCTGCTTGCCTTCAAGGTGCTGGTAGTAATGGCGCTGCACCGTGCCGTGCGCCGCTTCGTATTCATAGAATCCGTCCGGTGAAACCAGCACGGACGTCATCATGGCCAGGCTGCCGAAAGCGGAAGCCACCATGTCGCTCATGACGTCCCCGTCGTAGTTCTTGCAGGCCCACAGGAATCCGCCCTCACACCGCATCACGCGGGCTACGGCATCGTCAATGAGGGTATAGAAGTACACGATGCCGGCTTCCTTGAACCGCGCCTTGAATTCCGCTTCGAAAATATCCTGGAAAATGTCTTTGAATCGATGATCATAGATTTTTGAAATGGTGTCCTTTGTTGCGAACCACAGGTCGATTTTCCGGTCGAGTGCATACGTGAAGCAGGAACGCGCGAAACTGGAGATGGACCCGTCGGTGTTGTGGATGCCTTGAATGATGCCGGGGCCATCAAAATCATGAATGGTCTGGCGGGTGACATGGCCTTTTTCGTCCGTAAAGACAAGCTCCGCTTTCCCGGCACCCGGCACTTTGAATTCCGTGTTTTTATACACGTCCCCATACGCATGGCGGGCGAGGACAATCGGTTTTTTCCAGACGCTGACGAACGGCTTGATGCCCTCCACGAGGATGGGTTCGCGGAACACGGTCCCGTCCAGCATGGCGCGGATGGTGCCGTTCGGGCTCTTCCACATCTGCTTGAGGCCGTATTCCGGCATGCGGGCCGCATTCGGCGTGATCGTGGCACATTTCACGGCGACGCCAAGTCGTTTCGTGGCCATGCCGGCCTCTGCGGTTACCTGGTCGTTCGTATCATTCCGATGTTTCAGCCCAAGATCGTAATACTCCGTTTTCAAATCCACATAGGGTAGGATCAGGATGTCCTTGATCCACTGCCAGAGGATGCGGGTCATTTCATCGCCATCCATCTCCACCAGCGGGGTCTTCATCGCAATTCCATTCATGTCGCCTGCCTCCATTTTCACATTTGTTTTTCCGGTTTTGCTGAAATAATGCCGGAATCGGCTTTCCATTCCTGTTTCAGGGTCTTCCTGATCCATGGCAGCTTGCCGCCGGCCTTCAAAATCTCCGCATCCAACGCCGAAAGCGTATGCATGAGCGGGATGCTGATTCCCTTTGTGCTGTCGGTCATCAGGATTTCACCATGGAAGCCACCAATGGAAATGCAGATCCTGTCTCCCACATCGATGCGGTCATAATCGGACGGATTGGCAAATGTCAATGGCACGATTCCGAAATTGATGAGGTTGGCCAGGTGGATGCGGGCGAAACTCTTCACGACCACTGCCTTCACCCCGAGATATTTTGGAGCCAGTGCCGCATGTTCGCGGCTGGAACCCTGTCCGTAATTCTCTCCGCCGAGGATGAACCCGCCGCCGGACGCCAATGCCCGGTCGTGGAACGCCGGGTCCACCGCTTCGAACACATGCCGCGAAATGAGCGGAATATTGCTGCGCAGCGGCAGCACCTTCGCGCCGGCCGGCATGATGTGGTCGGTGGTGATGTTGTCTCCAAGCTTGATGAGGACTTCCCCTTCCAGCTTATCGCCCAGTGGCGGGAATGACGGCAGCGGGGCGATGTTCGGTCCGCGCAGGATCGCGATGGCTGCGGCTTTTTCCGGGGAAAGCGGGGGAATGATCAGGTTGTCGTTGACCATGTAGGTCAAAGGCATGACAATTGCGGGTACTTCCCCCAGTGTGCGCGGATCCGTGAGTTTTCCCGCGAGGGCCGTGGCCACAGCGGTTTCCGGACTCACGAGGAAAACCTTCGCATCCTTCGTGCCGCTGCGTCCCTCGAAATTGCGGTTGAACGTGCGCACGGAATTCGAACCGGAGGCCGGTGCCGCCCCCATGCCGATGCAGGCGCCGCAGGTATTCTCGGCCATGCGGGCGCCGGCGCGGATGAGGAGGTTGTATTCCCCGCTTTCCACGAGGTGTTCCACGACCTGGCGGGATCCGGGACTGATGATCACATGAAGTTCCTCTGACAGGGTCTTTCCCTTGAGGGTCTGCGCGACAATCTTCAAATCGCGGAGGGAGGAGTTCGTGCAGGAGCCGATGCATACCTGCTGCACGGGGATCTCCCCGGCTTCCCGGACCGCTGCAATCCTGCCCGGACTGTGCGGGAGGGCAACCATGGGCTCGATCAGGGAAAGATCGATGTCGATGACTTCGTCATAGGCGGCATCCGCATCCGCGGCAAGCGGCACCCAGTCCGCCCCGCGTCCCTGTGCTTCCAGAAAGGTTCGGGTGATGACGTCGCTGGGGAAAATACTGGCGGTACAGCCTGTTTCGGTTCCCATATTGGTGATCGTGGCGCGATCGGGCACGTCGAGCGTGGCCACGCCCTCTCCGAAAAACTCGAACACCTTGCCGACATTGCCCTTCACATCGACACGCCGCAGCAGTTCCAGGATGACGTCCTTTGCGGATACCCAGGGCTGCAGCCGCCCGATGAGCCGGATGCCGACGATGGCCGGATACTTGATGCGGAACGGTTCTCCTGCCATCGCGCAGGCAACGTCCAAACCTCCGGCCCCCATGGCGAAACAGCCGATGCCGCCCGCCGTCGTCGTATGGCTGTCGGAACCGATGAGGGTGTTTCCCGGCTTGGCAAATCGTTCCAGGAAAACCTGGTGGCAGATTCCATTGCCCGCCCTGGAATAATGCAGTCCGTAACGGGCCGCAATGCTCTGGAGGAAGCGGTGATCGTCCGCATTCCGGAAATCCGTCTGGAGTGTGTTGTGGTCGACGAAACTGACGCTTGCCTCGGTCCGCACGCGGTCGATGCCGATGGCTTCGAACTGGAGATACGCCATGGTGCCTGTGGCATCCTGCGTGAGGGTGTTGTCGATATGCAGCCCGATGTCGCTGCCGCATGCGGGATTCCCTTCCGCAAGGTGCGCAGCGAGGATTTTTTCGG
>JANYKF010000111.1 GCA_025361665.1 Clostridiaceae bacterium | reverse complement strand
ACCGCAGTGGTCAACATTCTCGCCAATGCCCGCCAGGGCAACCAGTCCACCAAGACGAAGCACGAAGTGCGCGGCGGCGGGCGAAAGCCATGGCGCCAGAAAGGCACCGGGCGTGCCCGCCAGGGCTCCATCCGGTCGGCCCAGTGGAAGGGCGGCGGCGTCGTACTCGGACCGAAGCCGAGGAGTTACCGGTACAGCATCCCCAAAAAGGTGAAGCGCCTCGCGCTGAAGAGCGCCCTTACCAGCAAGGTGCTTTCCAATGACATTATCGTGCTCGATCAGCTCGCCCTCGCGGCCGTCAAGACGAAGGAAATGGTCACGATGCTCAAGAGCCTCAATGTCTCCGGCACAGCCCTCATCGTGCTCCCGGGCGTCGACGACACGGTTGCCAAAAGCACACGCAACATCGAGTACGTGAAAACCGCCTATGTCAATACCATCAATACCTATGACATCCTGAAGTACAAGAAATTCATCATCACCAGGGATGCCGTGGCCAAAGTCGAGGAGGTGTTCGCATGATGAAACACGCGGAAGACATTTTGCTTCGTCCGTATGTAACGGAGAAGAGCAACCTGGAAATCGCAGAAGGCAAATACACCTTCATCGTCGATACCAAGGCAACAAAGACAGAGATTCGCATGGCAGCCGAAAAGCTGTTCCAGGTGAAGGTCCTTTCCGTCAACACGGTCAATTACGACGGCAAGGAAAAGCGGCAGGGCGCCCACAGCGGCTTCACCCCTTCCTATAAGAAGGCCATGGTGAAAATCGCGTTGGACGGCAAGCAGGCTTCCTACCTGACCAAGGGGAAAAAGGAAACCACCAACGCGAAGAAAATCAAGACTTCGATCGAGGAGTTCGGCGTTTCCCAGTAAACCCGCGCCAACGGACGCCGCGGTCAGACATCGAAGTCCATCGGCATCCCCGAAATATAGGCCACACAGTCAGCCTGCGAACGGGATGGTCGGTACAGTAAAGGAGTGGAAGACATGCCAACCAAGAAATACAAGCCCACGTCTCCTGCGAGAAGATTCATGACTGTTTCAACCTTTGAGGAGATCACCACGACCGAGCCGGAGAAGAGCCTGCTCGCTCCGATCTCGAACAAGGCCGGCCGCAATTCCTACGGCCGCATCACGGTCCGCCACAGGGGCGGCGGAAACCGTCAGAAATATCGCATCATTGACTTCAAGCGCGACAAGGACGGCGTTCCTGCGAAAGTGTCGACGATCGAGTACGACCCGAACCGTTCCGCCAATATTGCGCTTCTGATGTACGCGGATGGCGAGAGGCGCTACATCCTGGCACCGAACACCTTGAAAGTCGGCGACGCCATCGTTTCGGGACAAGGCGCAGACATCAAGCCGGGCAATGCGATTCCCATGGAATTCATCCCGGTCGGCACCATCATCCACAATCTTGAGCTCAAGCCCGGCAAGGGCGGCCAACTCGTCCGCGCCGCCGGAAACCAGGCCCAGCTCATGGGCAAGGACAATGGTTACGCGCTCGTCCGCCTCCCCTCAGGTGAAATGCGCCGCATCAGTCTGCGCTGCAAAGCCACGATCGGCCAGGTCGGCAATATCGATCACGAGAACATCTCGATCGGGAAAGCCGGCAGGAAGCGCTGGATGGGCATCCGCCCAACGGTGCGCGGCGTCGTCATGAATCCAAACGACCACCCGCACGGCGGCGGCGAGGGCAAATCGCCCGTCGGCATGCCAAGCCCGGTCACGCCATGGGGCAAGCCGACACTTGGATACAAGACACGCAAAAAGAACAAGCAGAGCAGCAAATTCATTGTGAAGAGGCGCAACGACAAGTAACAGGTGCGAGAGGAGGTTTCCAGCGTGAGCAGATCGTTGAAAAAAGGGCCTTATGTACTGGAAGGGCTTTTGAAGAAAATTGAAGAAATGAACGCCAGGAACGAGAAGAAGGTTTTCAAAACCTGGTCCCGTGCCTCCACCATCTTCCCTCAGTTTGTCGGACATACGGTCGCCGTGCACGACGGCCGAAAGCATGTGCCGGTATACATCACCGAGGACATGGTCGGACACAAGCTTGGCGAGTTCGCTCCGACCCGTACTTACCGTGGTCATGGAAAGAATGAAAAGAGCTCTAAAAAGCGCTGACGCGCACCGGTTTGGAAGGAGGAATACTCTTGGGCAGGAAAGTAATGTCGAAGGATGAGCTCCTCGCCAATAAGGCGGAGCTCCTCGAAAAATATGGCAAGCAGCAACGGAAATCCAGGAAGCTTCCCATTCTCACAAAGAAGGAGAAGAAGGTTCTGGGGATCGGCAAGGATGAGGGCCGCGCCGTGGTGATGCACGCACGTGTGTCAAGCCGCAAGGCGAAACTGGTGCTGGACATCATCCGTGAAAAGGGCATCGACGAGGCGACCGCGATTTTGACCTATTCGCCGCGCAATGCATCGGAAATCCTCATCAAGCTCCTGAAGTCGGCGGAAGCCAATGCCGTCAACAACAACGGCATGAACCGCGACAAGCTGTTCGTGGCCGAAGCGTTTGCGGAACAAGGCCCTACGATGAAGCGTATCATGCCTCGCGCACAGGGCCGTGCGTTCCACATTCGCAAGAGAACCAGCCATTTGACGCTGGTGCTGAAGGAAAGAGCGTAAGGAGGAAGGTATGGGCCAGAAAATCAATCCCCACGGCTTGAGAATCGGAATCATCAAGGATTGGGACACGAAGTGGTATGCCAATGCCAAGGATTTCAGCAAGTTCCTCGTGGAAGACGTGAAACTCCGCAGATATGTCAAGACAAAGCTTTTTGCCGCTGGTGTCGCCCGCATTGAAATCGAGCGTGCCGCCAACAAGCTGAAGATGAACATCCATACTGCGAAGCCGGGTATCGTAATCGGCCGCCAGGGCGCCGGCATCGAGGCTTTGCGCAAGGAACTCGAGAAAATGATCGGCAAGCCCGTGCTGCTCAACATCACTGAAATCAGGCAGCCGGACCAGAATGCTCAGCTAGTGGCAGAGAACATCGCCGCGCAGCTGGAAAAGCGTACTTCGTTCCGCCGCGCCATGAAGCAGGCCATGACCCGCGCGATGAAGTTCGGCGCGAAGGGCATCAAGACCAAATGCTCCGGCCGTCTCGGCGGCGCCGAAATCGCCCGTGTCGAGCACTATCACGAGGGGACCATTCCGCTGCAGACCCTGCGGGCCGACATTGACTACGGTTTTGCCGAAGCCAGCACGACATACGGCAAGATCGGCGTGAAAGTCTGGATTTACAAGGGCGAGGTTCTTCCCGCGAAGAAAAGGGAATCGAGGGAAGGGGGAGACGAATAATATGTTGATGCCGAAGAGGGTCAAATACCGAAAGGTCCACAGAGGACGCATGTCAGGCATCGCCACCCGCGGCAACACGGTCTCGAACGGCGAATACGGCCTGATGGCGACGGAACCCGCCTGGATATCCAGCAACCAGATTGAATCGGCCCGTATCGCGATGACCCGTTCCATCAAGCGCGGCGGTCAGGTCTGGATTAAGATCTTCCCGGACAAACCGGTCACGAAGAAGCCCGCCGAGACCCGCATGGGTTCCGGCAAAGGTTCTCCCGAGTACTGGGTTGCCGTTGTGAAGCCGGGACGCGTGCTGTTTGAAATCGCCGGCGTGACGGAAGAAGTGGCGAAGGAGGCCTTGCGTCTCGCCATGCACAAGCTGCCCCTGAAGTGCAAGGTTGTGGCACGTAACGAAGAGGTAGGTGGAGAGAATGAAGTCAACTGAATTGAGCGCCATGAGAGAGAAAACCCGCGATGAGCTGGTTGAGGAGCTTTCCGCCCTCAAGGCCGAATTGTTCAAACTGCGTTTCCAGCACGCGACGAGTCAGCTTGACAACCCGATGAAGCTAAAGTATGTCAAGAACAACATCGCGGTGGTCAAAACCATCATTCGCGAGAGGGAACTCGGGATCAAGAGATGAGTGCGGTGAAGGCCGTCATATTCGGAAGGAGGTTCGTTCCGCGTGGAAGAAAGAGGAATGAGAAAAACCCGTGTGGGCCGGGTTGTCAGCGACAAGATGGACAAAACCATCGTCATCGCCATAGAAGACAGCGTCCGTCACCCATTGTACAAAAAGATTGTCAAGCGCACTTCCAAATTGAAGGTGCATGATGAAAACAACGAATGCGGCGTCGGCGATCGCGTTGAAGTGATGGAGACACGCCCGTTGAGCAAGGACAAACGCTGGAGACTGGTCTCCATCGTGGAGAAGGCGAAGTAAGGGAGGCGCAGACGATGGTACAGGCACAATCCTATCTCAAGTCGGCCGACAATACCGGCGCCAAGGAATTGTTCTGCATCAAGGTGCTTGGCGGCACCCGGCGCAGATATGCCAATATCGGCGATGTCATTGTTTGTTCGGTCAAAAATGCAACACCCGGCGGTGTTGTCAAAAAGGGCGAGGTCGTCAAGGCGGTCATCGTGCGCTCCGTCAAGGGGCTGAAACGTTCCGACGGTTCCACCATCCGGTTCGACGAGAATGCCGCCGTCATCATCAAGGACGATGGAAACCCCAAAGGGACCCGTATCTTCGGGCCTGTGGCCAGAGAACTGCGAGAAAAAGATTATATGAAGATCATTTCTCTCGCTCCCGAAGTACTTTAAGAGAGGAGGATAATATAATGGCAAACAAAGTGCACGTAAAAAAAGATGATATAGTTTATAT
>JANYKF010000070.1 GCA_025361665.1 Clostridiaceae bacterium | reverse complement strand
TTGGACTGAACCATTTTGCGATGCGTCCCGTGTAACCGTTCATCAATCGGTATTCCTTTCCGCCCGGCAAGCCGATGCTCAATGGCATTTTATCATATTTCCAGACTGCTCATGAGGTTGAAAATCTCAGGAAGAAAACGTCAGGATGACATCGAAAGAAACGGCATCGGTCCCGTCATTCCTCCCGCGGATCAGGGTCTGCCTGGATGCATCCTGCCCCTCGCATGCCTTCCATATGGAAAACACGTCTCCCTTTCTGAGTTCCGAAACGAAATGGATGTCCATCCGGCGAAGATGGCGCAGATCCCGGCATTCCTCCTCGGAAAGGGCATCGT
The DNA here is from genome assembly GCA_025361665.1 of Clostridiaceae bacterium. Taxonomy (GTDB): domain Bacteria; phylum Bacillota; class Clostridia; order DSM-8532; family DSM-8532; genus JAEWSN01. The sequence continues at coordinate 12,377 of JANYKF010000070.1, read as the reverse complement.
GGGCAAATTCACCGTAACGGCAATTGTTCACGTGACCGAGGGGGTCGATGTGGCTGTTCCGTACCGTGCGCCGTTCCACCAATTCATACGAGGATTGGGACCTGGCGGTTGGAAAGGCGTCAATGGTGAATTCTTCAATCGGGTCATGCACGTGGAAAGGCAATTCCTTCTTCCGATAAACGGACCGCTTCCCGAGATCCAGCAAGACGGAAAAGGTGGAACCATGAAACATCACATCTCCATCCCCGTTCCGGAATACCAGCTCGCGGCGGAAATAAGGGCCTTTCCGCTGGGAATGCCATGTCGTGGCGAACAGGTGCATGCACGACTTCACAGGTCTTGGAAATTCGAGCGACATGGACACCAATGCCCAGGCCAGGTCGTGCGCCAGGGTCATGTCCACGTTCAGGTTCAGCAGGTTCAGATGCTTCTCAGCCAGGCGCGCGAACAGCGCCTGATAGGCATATGGCTTTAGAAGGCTGTTTTCGTCCAAATCCGAAACTTCAATCTCCATTTCATAGATGTGGTCCTTTTCAACCAGGCTGCCTTCCATCATTCCGTCTTTCCCCCTGAAAAAGCGCTGTTCGGGTCGTGAAAACCCAATCAATCATGAGCGCATTTTCATGGCTTGCTTGTGTACGGGGCGAAGCACCTATGGTATGCACGCGCCAGGACAAGCGCCGTTTGACTTTTCTCCTGCCGACTGCAACCTTCATGTCAGACTTTACATGCTTCGCGGCGAATCACCAGGAAGACCTGTATTTGTGCCCCATGCTCAGCGAAAATTGTACACCAACAGCACAAATACAGGATAGCAAACCGCTTGAGGAGTGTCAAACCGGGGCTGTTTTCCGGTACCCCTTGATTGTCTGTTGGAAGGAAACATATAATGGAGAGGGTTTCGACTGGGAAGACGGCTTTGCCGTGATTCATTGCCAGAATCCGTTCCGGATGCGATATTCCGGGGAAGACTGCATATGCTTCGCGGTGAATCACCAGCAAGCCATGAAAATGCGTTCATGATTTGTTGCATTTTCACTACCCAAACTGCGCATTTCAGGATAGAAAGAGGGATTGCGATGCGAATAGCAGTATCGAGCTGGAGCATGAACCGTGCGTTTTTCAAGGGAGAGATGGACATGGTGTCCTTCATCCGCGCAGCCAGGGAGGAATTCGGCGTGGATGGCATCGAGACCGTCCACTGGATGATTCCGAGCATGCCGGGCGAGGTGGCGAACGTGGCCAGGGCAGCCAGCCTGTTTGGTTCCAAGGACCCGGAAGAGCGGAAGATGGCCGGCGGAATGTTCATGGAATCGATGGGGGCGCTCAGCCGCACAATGCCGTCGAACCTTGACGAAGTGAAGGACACGCTGAAGAAATACGACATCAGGGTGCTCAACATGCCCATCGATTACGGGAACATCTCACAACTGGATGAGGAGAAGCGCAAGGAAGATTTGGCCGTCATCAAAATGTGGATTGACGTCGCTTCCGTCCTTGGCAGCAGCGGCGCCCGCGTGAACACCGGCAGCCAGCCGGAAGGGGTATTCGATTTGCAGATCACCGCTGCGTCCTATCGTGAACTGGCTGAATATGCCGCCTTGAAAAACGTGGTGCTGGTGCTTGAAAACCATGGGGGCATGTCGGCGGATCCGGACAACATCCTCAAGCTCTTCGAGATGGTGGATCACCCGAATTTCCGCATTTGTCCGGATTTCGGCAATTTCAGCGATGAGATCCGCTACGAGGCGCTGGAAAAGATTTTTTCCCTCAGCCCGGTCCTGGTCCATGCCAAAACCTATGATTTCAACGATCGGGGCGAACAGGACAAATTCGACTTCGACAAATGCATGGGAATTGCGAAGAAACACCACTATGACGGATGGTATTCCGTGGAATTCGAAGGACAGACAGGCGACCAGCCGGATGGCATCAAACGCACAATCGCCATGTTGACCCGGTACCTGCCGGTGCTGTAGAAGAGGATCCGCCATGGAGCTTGAAGGAGGACACATCCTTGAACAAGGCAATCGAATCCTGGGCTGAGATGAAGAAGAACGATCTTGTCTGGTACGCCTGCTATGGAACCAATTTGAGCCGGGAACGGTTCATGAGATATGTCAAACGGTGCACGGACAGCACAGCCCCGCGCGACAGCATGCCCTACAGGATCCCCCATCGGCTTTATTTCGCGAAATCCTCGCCAAAGTGGGATGACAAGGGGTTGGCGTTCATCAATCCCAAAGAGGACGGCTCAGCGATGACTCTCGGCCGCGCCTATCTGATTTCGCGGGCGCAGTATGAAGAAATCAGGTTCATGGAGTGCGGGAAAAACCTCAATGGCTGGTACAAGCATGAGTTGGTTCTCGGAACCCGCGGCAAGTACCCGGTCTGCACGTTCACCGCGCCGGGTATGCTGGCACCCAATCCCCCTTCTGAAAAATATCTTGACGTGATTCGGGCAGGGTTGTTGGAAACATGGCCGGAGTTGGGTAAGGAAACAGTGGACAAGTATTTGGCCGAACGCCTGGCCTGATCGCGTCGAAGCTGCCAAATGATTTTTCGGGAGGTCATCATGACACATCATTCCCAGTCGGATGCAAGGAGGAAAAAGGAATGGCGATTCCAGTCGGTTTCTATTACGGAGTCCTGGCCTGGTTTGTGATTGTCTTTGTCCTGAGAGGCTTTTACACGATCAACCAAAATCAGCGTGCCGTGAAAACCATTTTCGGAAGGGCGCAGCGCATTCGCGGAAAAACGACATTGGATGATCCGATCTCGCAGAATCTGTCCGGAGATGAAATCGAACGGTACAAGTACCCGCAGGTCCGCGTGATCCTTCCCGGAGGCCCGTATTTCAAGTGGCCGTGGGAGACGATCTACAAGGTGTCCATTGCCACGCAGACCGTCAATATGGCCTATGACCCCACGGACAGAAGCGCAAACAGGAACAATACCGTATTGGAGGCAGTCACGAAGGATCAGCTGAACATCGGGCTTACTGGCCAGATACGGTACCGTGTTTCCGAAAAGAACCTATACGCCTACATTTTCGCCATCAAAAACCCGTTGGCCCATGTCATGGGCTATTTCGTGTCGGTTCTGAGAGAAAGAATAGCCAATTTCGAGGCCCCAAAAAAATCGGATGAGCTGCCGCCCGGGGTTGGTTCTTCCATTGCGCAGGGGATTTCCATCAACGACCTGCGCAAAAACCTGCGGGACATCAATGACCACATGGACAGGGAATGCAGCGTGTCGGCCGCGAGATACGGGGTTGTCCTGGAGGCGTCCCTGATCACGGGGATCGACCCGCCGCAGGAGGTCGAATCCGCGCTTGCGGCCATCAACACCGCGCACAACCAGGTTTCTTCCGACATCAGCCTGGCGCAGGCCTCGGCCGATCAGCGCATCGTCCAGTCCAACAAGGCCGTGGAAATTGAAACGCTGAAGGCACAGGGGGAAGTGGAGGGCCTCAAGCACATCACGAATCAGCTGAACGAACTGAAGAAGCAAGGCGGAAAGCATGTCATGGATTTATACATCCGGAATATCCGCCTGGGGCTGCTGGATCAGACAAAGCGGATCATCAGGAGGGAAAGCCGATGAGTGATTATGTGGCTGCCATATTGGTCTTTTTCGGTTTGACCATCGGTTTGCCGATTGTATTTTCCATTCTGCGTTTCTTTGGTTTCTACGCCATTGTCCAGGAAAAGCAATCCATCGTCTACGTGCTTTTCGGCAACATTGTCGGCCAGATTGACGAGCCCGGGCTGCATATCCTCTTGTTCCGCCTGGGCTGGAGGGCGCTTTTCGTGAACTGGATCGGCCGCCGGTATATTCTCGACATGAAAATGGATCAGGAGTACCTGCGCAGCCAGACGGTCAATTCAGAAGAAGGCGCGCCCATGGGCATCGGCATCTGGTACGAGATGTACATCAGCAATTCCATCTCGTATATCTTCAAGAATTCCGATCCGAGGGGGTCCCTGGCGGCGAATGTCGGGAACTCCACGGTTCGCAGCCTGAGCAACATGCCGTTGGACAAGATGATGAGCGATCGTCATTCCATGAGCCAGGTCGTCCGGCTCGAAGTCTCCTCGAAATCCCAGGAATGGGGATACATGCTGGGTTCCTGCTATGTCAGGAAAGTGCATTTCAGAGACATGGAAATGATCCGCCAGATTGAAAGCAAGGTGGTCAACCGCCTGAGGCAGGTCACCTCCGCCATCAAGCAGGACGGGATGAACCAGGTCAGCATCATCGCCAGTACGGCGGAAAAGGAGGCGGCCGTTGATTTCGCAAAGGCTGCGGCCATCCGCCTCGAAGTGGTGGGAGAGACATTGCGGGAGATTTCCCTTGATCCGGAAGTCACCGAAGCCATGTTCGACATTCTGGAATTGACACGCATCATGAAGGCCAACATTCCGATTGAATATGTTCCGGCAAGGCAGGATATGCTGGATCAGCTGCTTGTCAGCCATTGATCGCCGGTTCCCTGAGTGAATGCAAGTAAATGCATCAAAGCCGCATCTGACTGAATGCATGTGTCGCGCTGAGGCTGCATGGGTATTCCAATGCAAATTCCCTTGAATGATTGTAACATTGTCACACAATATTGGCATGCCTTGCACAAAGTGTTGCAGGGTCCGTGCGGCAAGAGAGATAATGTGAAAGGTCAAATCTATGAACAAGGGGGAATGGCCGATGGATTTCGAACAGGAACTGCAGGCATTGAAAGCGAAAGTCGAGGAGATGCCCGGGCAGGAAAACAAATTGTCCATGATCGTCTTTTCCGGAGAACTGGACAAGCACCTGGCGGCGATGATCATTGCCACGGGCGCCGCTGCAATGGGGATGAAGGTCGTCATGTTCTACACCTTCTGGGGAACCGCCGCTTTGCGGGATCCGAAGAAGAAAGTCGGCGGCAAGGACTTCATGAGCAAGATGTTCGGATTCATGCTGCCAAAGGGCAGGAACAAGATTGTCCTTTCCAAGATGCATATGGCGGGCATGGGCACGGCCATGATGAAGGGGCTCATGAAAAAGAAAAACGTCGCGAGCCTCGATCAGCTTTATGAAATCGCCGGCATGATGGGCGTCGAGATCAAAGTCTGCGAGATGTCCATGGATCTGATGGGTTTCAAGCGGGAAGAGATCATCGATTACCCGCATCTCGATTTCTGCGGCGTGGCAACCTTCCTGGCCAATGCGAAAGAATCGGCTGTTCAATTGTTCATCTGATACCCACACCGGGTTGGATCCGAATGGAACCCGTTTACGAATCAAACATGAAAAGGAGCGTCCGCATGGAATCGTACACACCTGTCAGGGTTTTGAATTACAAGGGGCTTCCTTGTCCCATGCCCATCGTGAAGATGAGCCAGGAAATCCCCAAAATGGCGATAGGCGACGTAGTTGAAGTCCATACCACCGACCCCGGTTCTATCGCGGATTTTCCCGCATGGGCCAAGACGACGGGGCAGACGGTGCTGGAGATCAAGCAGGAACCCGGGCTCATCCGGGTCTTCGTGAAACGGCAAAAGTAGCTCGGAGATTGGAAGAAAGTCGAAGGGAACAGAAAGAGGTCTGACATGAATCTCTGGACCTTCATCATGGCTGCGCCTGTTGTTGCGGACGCAGTGAGTGCGGCGACATCGACGACCGCGGCGGCAGCCGGCGCGGTCGTGGACGCCACGACGGGACCCACCCCCAACAGCATTCCCCATACGGGGTTTGCGTTGGTACTCGACAAGATCGAATACGCGATCATGGTTCCCTTGGTCTACATCGCCATTCTATTCTGCCTTGCTGCCATCATTCTGAAGATCATATCCATTTTCCGGTCGCCGGCTCAGCCTTATTCCCTGCGGATTTTCCCTGCGGCCAGGAAACCGGGCCTTGCCGCTTTGGCAGACACTTTCGCCATGCCGCAGGTACGCAGGCACAAACCTGTGTTCTGGGTCTTCCTCATGCTTTTCCATACGGCCTTTGTATTCCTGATACTAGGACATCTAGACCTCTTTCCGAACATCAGCCTCATGCCGGAGGATTCCAGGCACATGCTGGGATGGGGTCTTGTCGGGGTAGCGGTTACCCTGCCGCTGTTCTACTTTCTCTTCAGACGGTTCGCTTCCCCGAATCGGGAGATTACCGTCCCGGCGGATTACCTGCTGCTTGTTCTGATCATCTTTCTCTGCCTGTTTGGGGATTTGATGAGCTGGGGGAATTCCTGGACGGCGAATGGATTCGTCATGACCAAGCAGGATTTCGCGAAATACTTCGATGGCCTTTCTCACTTCACTTTCGCAGATCCGCGTTTGGTGCTTCCCGGGTCACACTATCACTTCGCAGTCATTCACGTGTTCCTGGCCGATCTTTTCTTCCTGGTGCTCCCATTTACCAAAATCATGCATGCGTTCTTCGCTGTGCCGATTAACCTGCTGAGGAGGAAATGAACCGCGGATGCGCTGACATCGGTGTACCGGACAACGAGCCAAGGAGGAACGAAAACCATGGACTTGCAGACTCAGACGGAACTGAAAAGACTGTTCGAGACAAAGCTCAACGCAGCCATGCGGCTGTACCTTGAAACCTGCACCCGCTGCGGCGTCTGTGTGGATGCCTGCCATGTCTACCAATCCATGCCGGAGATCAAGTACACGGCTGTGGGTCGTGCGGAGGTCATACGCAAGGTTTTTTTGAAATACTTCAAACTGGAAGGCAAGGTCGCACCCTGGCTCGGTGAAGTCATCCCATTGGATGATGTCGCGATTGACAGGTTTTACGATGCGGCCTACTCCTGCACGGGATGCCGGCGCTGCATGGTATACTGCCCTTTCGGGATCGACACCCAGATGATCATGTCCATTGCAAAACTCCTCCTCGTCGGGGCTGACAGGGAGCCGAAGCTGTTGTCCATGCTCGCGGACATGTCCATCGCCAAAGGGGAGGATGTGGAGGGTTCCCGAGCGGGATTTGAAGAGGCGATCACCAACATCGAACCGGAAGTGGAAGCCCTGTGGAAGTCGCCACCCGGGAAGAAGGTCATCCCGCTGGGTGTCGAAAACGCCGATGTGCTGTTCGTCGGCCTTTCCGGAAAGCATTCCATCATTCCGGCGGCAGCCATCCTGAATGCGGCTGGGGTGAACTGGACACTCAGTTCTTTCGAAGCCGTGAATTTTGGGGCGTTCCTTGGGGATCCGAAAAGGACGAAGGCAATCATGGGCCGCATCATCACGGAAGCGGAACGGCTGAAGGTCAAGGAAGTGGCCATTGTCGAATGCGGTACCGCATACCGTGTCATGAAGCAGCAGACCGGGAAGCATCCATTCGAGGTTGTCGCTTTCGTCGAGTTGATCGCACGTTATGTCCGGAATGGAAAAATCAACCTCCAAAAGAATATCTCTGACAAAATCACGTATCACGATCCTTGTCAGGTTGGCCGCAACGGCGGAATCTATGAGGAACCGCGTTTTGTTGTCCGGCAATTGACGGACGCCTTTGTGGAAGCCCGCCCGAACCGTGAGATGAACTGGTGCTGTGGCGGCGGGGGCGGCCTGGTCGCGATGGGCGAACTGGAATTCAGGATGAAATCGGCGCGAGTCAAGGCCGATCAGATCAAGGCGACCGGCGCCAAAATGGTGTGCACGATCTGCGAGAACTGTCATTCCCAGCTGACGGACCTGAACGAACACTATGAGATGGGATTGAAAGTCGAATCTTTGACGAACCTTGCGGCCAAGGCGCTGAAAAAGGCGTGACAGGCCAAACGTCTACGGCGCTGAAAAGGCATGACAGGTTTATTGCGGGAATATTGGCGCCACTCCTCTGGCATAACCGCGAAGGATGTCAATTTCCTCGGGTGTCGGTGATTTCCAATTATTTCCTACTTCCAGTGCCCAACGGAACCATTTCATGTATCCCGGAGGCAGTGCGGCAGTGACGCCTTGAGCCAAGGTGTAGCGGAAGGCCAGTTTCGCATGTTCCTTTTCATCAATCGGCACATACCATGTCTTCTCCCTCGGATTTTCTGTTCCCTCGGGAATCCTGGTGTGTGCCATGGCTTTCAGGGCAAGGATGCCCATTCCCTTCTTTTTTGCGGCTTCCAATACCGGCGGAGAGAAGATGCCGTCCAGCAGGTTCACCCAGTTCACCGGATAGAGGACAGAGTCGAAATCAAAGCGGTCCATCATCGCCAGAGCGGCCTCCTGCGAGTGGGCTGAAAAGCCGATGTGTTTGATCAGCCCTGTCTTTTTAGCCCATTGGAACGTTTCCATGGCGCCATCCGGACCAAAGATGGTTTCCACCTCTTCCAGGGAAGTGACGCCATGAAACTGATAGAGATCAAAATGGTCTGTCTGGAGCTTCTTCAGCGATTGCTTCAAAAAATCCCGAGTACCCTGTTTGGTCCGCTGCTCCGTTTTGCAGGCCAGGAAAACCTTGTCGCGTTTTCCCGCCAATGCGGGGCCAAGTCGGTCTTCAGCGTCCATGTAGGTTGGGGCCACATCGAAATAGTTGACTCCCGCATCCAGCGCCTCATCGACAAAACGGTTTGCATCCCGCTGCTCCTCCCGTGCGGCCAGAATACCGCCGAATCCAATTATGGAGAGCCTGGCGCCTGTTTTTCCCAATATCCTGTATTCCATTTTGTTTCCTCCTTGACTGTCACGTGCCATTTTGCACCGGGTCGTGTGATTTGGTGTCAGTCTGCGGCGTGCCGGCAGACTGCGTACTAGTTGTGAATGGCAGCTTGCATCAATAAAGCCGAAAATCGACTCTTTAACCAGAATCATGGACGAGATGCATAAGCACTTAATTCCTGCTCCCTTTATTTCAACCCAAATCTGAACAAAACAAACGGAACAGGCCAAAATTCGGATGTCTTTCTCATGTCAATCCAAGGGATTGCCGTGGCATGATCGCCTTGAAAAGTGCGGAGCGATCCGCAGGGATGCACGGTAATCTGCCGGGATACGGAAACGGACCTCATCGGTTGTCCGGGGCACTATGTGGCATGTCTCAGCCGCAATACGGCGGATAAACCGTGTCTGACAGGTGGTTCCCTCATTCGAAAGGAAGCCTATATGGGCGGCAGCATCTGCTTTTGCCCTGGATGCCAGCCGGTGCCGTAGAGGGGGAATGCGCTGCTTAAGTCTGAGACCAGCCGGTGCCATGAACTTGGAAGGGTAACACATTCGTCTGAGACCTGCAGGTGTCGAGCTGGATGAAGTGCATCATTTCAGCAGAGAATTGGCCTGAATCTGCCAGAGGCAGATCGAGCCCGCGCAAGCGACATTCAGGGAGTTGACTTCCCCGCACAGGGGGATGCTGACCATGCGGTCCGCATATTGCTTCAGCCGGACACTCATGCCCTTGGCCTCGTTGCCCAGAATCAGCGCAATCGGCCGTTTGATGCCGGAATCCGCAAGCGTGCAGTCTCCTGCAGAGTCAGTCCCCACCACCTGCAGCCCGCATCCTTCCTTCAATGCGTTCAGCCAGCCCTCCAGCTTTTCCGCGGATTCAACCATCACAATCGGTGTATGGAAAACAGCGCCAAGGCTGGCCCGGACTGTCTTCGGATCAAACGGATCCGCGCTGTGGCCGCTGATTGCCACCATATCGACCCCAAGAGCATTCGCCGAACGGATGAGGGTGCCAAGGTTGCCTTGATCGGAAGGCCGGTCGAAGATGAGGATGAGCGGGTTGTCCGGCAAGCGGACTTCGTCGGGCCTCATTCGTTTCATTTCCACGGTCGCCATGATTTCCGAAGGATCATCCTTCTCCGAAAGTTCCTGATACAGCGGCTTGGCCAGCTGGATCCGTTCTGCCTGCGGCTGCATCCGGATCAGGGTCTGAGCCCAGTGGGACAGCTGTTCAAAGTCTGGGGACAGGATCCGTCTGACGGTCCAATTTCCACGAATGGCCTGCTTGATGGGCTCGATGCCCTCGACAAACAACTCGCCGTATTCAGCCCGCTTCTTCCTGTTTGTTTTCAGGGAAAACAGGATCTGGAACAAATCGTTCCGGGAAGAAATGTGATGAATGCCGTCATTGCCCATTTCGTGCTCCTGTCCATGCGGATGCTGCTTCAATCACTTCAGAGACTGAAATATCACCACCTGCTCCCTTGCATTCAGACCGGGAACAGGATGGAAGCGCCATAAATGACACCGATGAGCGTCACTCCCCCGAACAGGGTGGACAGGATCACCACCTGGGTTGCGAAATCCGGATGGTTGTCGCATTCCACCGCGACAAGCGCACTGTTGACGGCTGTGGGCACCGCGCTGGAGATGAGCAGCGTCTGCGCCAGGATTCCCCGCAGGCCGAACAGTGTCACAAACAGCAGGGCCAGCACGGGTCCGACAATCAGCCGGATGAAGACGGCAAGCCAGGCTGTCTTGTTGTTGAACTGGAACTTCGATTTTGCCAGCTGGGCACCCAGGATGGTCAGGGCCATGGGAACCAGGGCGCTTTTCAGGTACAGGATGGCAGGCCAGACGGGCAGTGTGGTAAAATCAAAGGGAACGAGCTTCAGCAGGAAGGCAAGGGTGACCGTGTAAATGGCCGGCATTTTCAGCACGTTCATCAAGGCGTCTTTCCAGTGAAGGTTTGCGCGTCCCGCATTGAAATACCCCAGGGTGTTGACGGAGACATTCTGCACCACAAGCACCATGATCTGGGTCGTCAGGGCGATGCCGAGATAAGGCGTCTGACCGTCCACAAGAAAGGCGCCTGTACTGAAGACCAGCGTGATGAGCGGAATGCCGATGTTGCCGGAATTGTAGAACATGACCGCGTTCTGGAAGGCGTTTTCCATGCCGTTGTCATATTTGCGCACTTTGGAGATGACCACGCCGATCACCATGTTGGAAAGGAGAATCAAAACGGCGATGGACAAGGCCTTCAGCGCATCCACCCCGATATCCGTCACGTAGAGGTTGGCGAACGTGAATGCGGGAACAAGCAGCCAGAAGACAATCTTGTTCAATGTGCCGATGTCCAGGTTGAACTTCCGGCTGACGAAATAACCAAGCGTGACCAAAATGAAAATGGGCAGGATGTTCTGCAGGAAAATCTGCAAGACTACGTTCATAGGGTGGTTCCTTTCCGGTGTACAGACTGCAGGTTGCCTGGGTGCCTCATCATCATACAGCATGCGGTGAGGTTCGGGAAGCGATGCCGGGGCATGGGAACGGAAATAACCGGAATGGAATGATTCGCATGGGACGGAAATATCCGGAATGGAATGATTCGCACGGGAAAAGGGCGCTGGTGGTCGAAAAAAGCAAAAAGCTGAAATTCCAAGGAAACAGGCACCATGGTGAATGGGCAGGAGTGGAATGGAACGAGGCCGGAATGGTGAACTTCAGGGTCGACACGATGGGAAAGCGGTACGGATTGAAGACGTCCGCAGGGTATTGTCCTGTCTGTTGATCATCTTCCTATTGATAGTCTCTCTTGCAGGCTGCACTGCGGCGAATATCCCTTCGGGGGCCATCGAATCCCCTGTTATGGCGGCTTCTCCAGTTTCAGCAGCTTCTCCGGTTTCAGCAGCTTCTCCGGTTTCAGCAGCTTCTCCGGTTTTGGCTGTTTCTCCGGTTTCGGCAGCTTCTCCGGTTTCAGCAGCTTCTCCGGTTTTGGCTGTTTCTCCGGTTTTGTCGGCGGAAGCGGCGGTTCCTCCAGGGTTTGTGCTTTCCGATCTGAAAAATACGGAAGTTTTCGTGCAAGGTGCGCTGGAACACATTTTTGAAGGTTCCGTCAACGCACGGGGAGTTGCGAGCGGCTACCATTATGCCGGTATTCCGTCAGCCAGGGGAAGTGTGGTTTCAGGAACCGCTTCCACGCCGGATGCGAACGGCGTATATGAGGCCCGTGTCAAGGTGGAAGGCGTGAAAAAAACTGGGAATGATGGCTTTTCGACGTTTTTCCCTTCCGCCTGGAGCCCGCAGGAAGTGGTGGATGCAATCGGCGAAGCTTATGAAAACAGGGAATTCGTCACGGGAGACACTTGGCGGGGCAAGAGCCGGAACGTGTCCATCCTGATGTATCTGGACAAGGAGAATCGCATCATATCCGCATTTCCGGAATATGAAGGAAAGTGAGTCCTTGGCGGTTCACATGAAGAAAAGAGAGTCCGTGGCGGTTCACATGAAGGAAGGAGAGTCCATGGCGGTTCAGTGGAAGACAGTGCTGCAAGGAACAGGCAGCGGAAGAAAGACCGTTTTCCTGTTTGAGGAGCCCTTTTCGCTACTGGGGACGCTGCTTGCGGCGGATGTCCAGTCGGATGGCCGCTTTCTGCTTGAAGCGCTGGAATCCGTCCGCTCAGGCCAACTTCCGATTAGGGAGATCACAGGCAATATCTGTTCGCTGCTGAT
>JANYKF010000054.1 GCA_025361665.1 Clostridiaceae bacterium | reverse complement strand
GGCCCGGTTCAGATGCTGATTTCGTCGGCCAAAGGAGTTTTGACTTCATCAGCCGCTGAAGGGGCTGCCGCACCGCCATTCGCCGATGACGGATCCGTGTGGATTGATTTCAGTGTTTTCCGGTCAGGCGCGTGTCTGCATGCGGCTGCGGTGAATGATATTCTGGATGTTTCAGCCGAAGAAGTGACGCGCTTGTTGTTTATCGAGAACAGGACCAACTATGATGCATACATCAACACGGAACGGCGTCAGGGTGAAATGGTCGTGTATCACGGGGGATTCCATGGGCCCCGGAAACAGTATTTCTTTCGGCTGCTGTCTCAGGCAGTCTCTCCTGAATGCGAGGTTCGGCATTGGGGAGATATCGATGTGGGCGGAATGCGCATATTTCTGCAGATACAGACAGGAATATCTTCCAAAGTGCAGCCATGGCGCATGGACGTTGAAACACTTCAGCATATGTGGAAACATGTGGTGCCTTTCGATTCAAAATACCGGAGCATTGTGGAATCCGCATTGAGGAATGAAACATTCCGGATGTTTCACGGTGTTCTGACCTTCATGCTGGAAACGGGCACACGCCTTGAACAGGAGGCTTTTCTATACGATGGGAATGCAGCGAATGGAAAATAGTTCCCATATTATGATACTTGATTCTCGTGCAAAAAGTCGATTTTCGACTTTTTCATGCAAGTTGCATTTTGCAACTTGCATGCATCCGGCGGCAAATGCAGCCGGATGGCAACGAATCACGTGATTTGGTGTGTTGAAGGCACAAAATGTGCCTTCAACATGCAGGATGTCAGAGACATCCTGCATAAAAACTCACAAAAGTGAGTTTTTACACCAGAATCATACCTGGAGGATAACACCCAGTAAAACCGCAGCAAGCGAAAGGGTATCTTTTTGTCAATAACTACTTCAAAGGGGAAAACACAATGGAATTCCAAAGCATTCTGCAGAACGAAGGGTCATCCGAATGGCCGGCAACCACCCGTGAACCGGGCTGTTTCGCCGATCTGAATCTCGATCAGATCGTGGGGGCGATTGTCACGGATTATGAAGAGTATGATCTGATGCCATTTTTTCGTCAGATGCCGGGAAGTCTTGAGACTGTCGTGTATCGGCAGGAGGTGATGCGGGATTTGGAAGTCAGTTTTGTCCGAAACAGCATCATCGCCTTCTCGCTGGAATTGCGCAAGGCAAGGGAATTCCTGGGATACGGCAAGACCCTGCACAACCCGGATCAAAGAAGGAAGTGGCGGCTGGATGCGGCCATGCGCTATTGTTCGGCGGTTCTGGGGTTGGAAACCGCTTTATCCTCAAAAGGCCTGCCGATGGCATCGGGATTATCTTCACAGGGCCTGAGGCAGTTCTCCGCCTGGCTGCGGGCATATCGGAATTCGGCGGAATTCACCGCATTCCATGCGCAAACCGAAGGGCTCCATCAGGAAGCCACACGAATCCGCTACCGTCTGGAAATGGGACGGGACAGGGTTGTGGTGGGGGAGGACGATGCGGATACCGATTATTGCGAGGAAATCAATGCAACCTTCGCACCCTTGATTGATGTACCCTTCAATGAACAGATTCACTTTTTTGCCGATCTCGAAATGAGCATGCTGGAAAACCGGATTCTGGAAATCGTGAAGGATAAACATCTGGAAACATTTGTAAAACTGGAGAAATGGTGCGATGAACACCCCGACTTCCTGGATGATACCCTTGTCCGGTTCGATCGGGAGGTTCAATTCTACCTGTCCTTTCTTTCTTTTCTCGCCCCGCTGCAAAAGCATGGTTTTTGCTTTTCCTACCCCGACATGTCCATCGACCAGCACCTGGAGATAACCGAAGGGTATGATTTGGCTCTTGCCGCCAAATGCATGGAATCAGGCACGGATCTTGTCCCCAACGATTGCCTGCTCAGTGGAAGTGAACGGCTGATGGTGCTGACGGGGCCGAATCAGGGAGGGAAAACGACGTATGCCAGGGCATTGGGCCAGATCCTGTACCTGGCCGCACTGGGATGTCCGGTTCCCGCGCGGAAAGCCCGGGTGTTCCTCTGTGACACGATCTACACGCATTTTTCAGTGGAAGAGGATATCGGGGCGCAGTCTGGCAGGCTTCAGGAAGAATTGCTCCGGGTCCGGGCCATTTTGGAAAGGGCCACGGGACACAGCCTGATCATCCTGAATGAATTGTTCTCAACCACCACAACCCGCGACGCCCATGCGATGGGAAAGCGCATCTTGGATCATTTTGCCGCCCTCGACTGTTTTTGCCTGTATGTGACGCACATTCATGAATTAGCCCAGTCAAGTCCGAAGGCGGTCAGCCTCGTGGCGGCCGTGCAGGAAGGAAATTCAGATGTCCGGACCTACCGAATTCTGAGAAAACCGGCAGACGGCCAGGCCTATGCGCATGCGATCGCAGCGAAGTACCATCTGGACTATCGAAGCGTGAAAGACAGGGTGGGAACATGAAACATTTTCAGCGACTTGATGAAAATGTGAAAGACAGGGTGGAAACATGAAACCGTATCTGCTTTTTACCGGAGATGAGGACATGGCGGCCGGAGGTGCCGTGGCTGCAAACAGGAGTGAATGGAAGGGCGGATACTCGGCATTTGAAAAGAATGCCGGATCATACAGGCATACCGCAAATGGCAAGAACATTGGGGTTGCCAGACCGGCCAATCCGGACCGGCAGGTCATGGCAAGTGAAGACAACCTGGTTCTGGAAACCATTGCGGACCTTAACCTGTCCGTTGTTTTCGATGCAATGGCCCGGCAGGATCCGTTTTTGCGGGAAACGGCAAGACAGGTTGTTCCTGTTCCGGTAACGGATCCCGCAGTCATCCTGTACCGCCAGGAAATCCTGAAGGATGCCATACGGCATCCGGCAGCATTGCAGAAACTCTACAGGCTTTCCTCGGAAGCCGTGGAAGATGCCCTGTTCTATCGGAACATGAACCAGCCGAATTACGCGCAGATGGTGCCCATGGCAGAGAAGGTGCAGAAGGCACTTGGCTTGCTTGTGCTGCTGCTCGGGAAGGCAAAGGGGCTGAAGCACATCATTGCGGCTACTGAAAAATCCTTTCAGTCCAAGGGCCTGCAGTCTTTCTGCAGCCGCATCGGCACCCTTCTGTCCGAATCGTTCCTGATGAAGGCGGACGCCCATGTTTCGGAACTGCAGTCCCTGGCCGGGAAAGGCCGGCTGGTCATTGCGTCGGGCCTGGGACAGGGAATGAAAGGAACCGGACATGTCCTGCGAAGGATTTCGAGTCCATTGCCCGCATGGAAAACAGGCGGAGGGGTATTCGGCCGGAAAGAAGGGGGCGTCATCCATCTTGATGACATCAATCTGTCACGAAGCGCCTGTGAAATGGAAGATGCGGGTTTTGTGCACGTCCTGCGGGTCATCAGCCGTTTTTCGGACGACTTGTTCCGGTTCTTTGCCGCCTTGCGGTTTGAAACCGGGTATTTTGAAGGGTGCATCAACCTGCACCGCCTGTTTTCCCAGATGGACATTCCGGTCTGTTTTCCTGTTCCGGAGCCGGTGGAAAATCCGATCCTGGTTTTTGATGAACTGGTCGATGCGGGAATGGCCCTGTCGGACCGCAAGCGGCCGATTGGCAACCGGTTGGCGGCGGAGGGCAAAAGTCTTTTCATCATCACTGGCGCCAATCAGGGCGGAAAGTCGACGTTCCTTCGCAGCGTCGGTCTTGCCCAGGTTTTCATGCAATGCGGAATGTTCGTGACGGCTTCGCAATACCGGGCCAATATCCGGGATGCCGTTTTCACGCATTTCACCAGGGAAGAGGATTCCGGAATGGATCACGGCCGGCTTGAGGAGGAGCTCGCCCGGATGGACAGCATTGTGAGAAGGCTTACATGCAGATCCATGCTGCTGCTGAACGAATCCTTCGCCACCACGACCGAGCGGGAAGGTGCGCAGATTGCCACGGATATCATCCTGGCACTTCATGAGCAAAAAGTTGTGGTCCTGTATGTCACCCACCTGTATGAATTCGCTCAGGGCATGCAGGACCGCAAGCCCGACAAGACCGAATTCCTGCGCGCGGAGCGGGCCGAAGATGGATTCCGCTCATTTAGGATAGAGCCGGGAGAACCTCTGTCGACCAGTTATGGGGAAGATTTGTATGCGAAGATTATGACGACTGGATAACGCCACCCACAACCCAGTCCATGTCCAGGATTTCCCGATCCATCATGCGCGTTCCTTCCAAAACCCGCAACTGGCCGTTGGAATCCCAAAGCGGTCCTTGAAAGGGAGAAAACGTCTGATCCATGATGGATTGCCTCAGATGGCGAATCAGTTTCCGGACTTCCGGGGCGAAGGATTCCGGCTGCCAGCTGATGTCCGGCAATCCGACGTCCATTCCGCCCATGAAACTGACAAACGGCGGTTTTGCCGGGTGGCGCGGCCAGTTGCCGCGATGCGCAGCCCACTGGGAAAACAGCTTTCCATAAAATCCCGTCCAGTCCCATGTCACGGAGGCGAGGCAGCTTTCTGACGTGCATGGGGTTCCGTCCTGCGGGCACAAAAGGGCGAAAGGGATCAGCTCCGCATTCCCATGTGTTCCAAAGCCTTGATCCGGCGCTGTCAGGATGCAGTCCGCCCCCTCCAGGACAAGGCGGATGATGTCCGGGTCTTCCCACCTGTCGGTAATGCCGGATTTTGCAACATCGCTGTTTTTCCCATCGTTTTTCCCGTCATCCCCGCTGGACCAGAGCAGCACGGCTTTCGGGTGAACCGTTCGCGCACCCAGCAGAAAGGCGTTGGCTGCAGTGAGGGAGCTTGGCTGCCCATAGGGTCCCAGCCAGCCCAATTTGCCGGTTTTCGTGGTCAATCCGGCGATGAGGCCAATCAGGAACAATGGCTCGTGCAATTTGCCGTAATAGGTCGTCACATGACGGGAAGAAGGCAAGGAAGAGCACTGGAAGAATCGGATGTCAGGGTATTCAAGAGCGGCGTGCAGGACGTTGTCGAAAAGGGACGGCGCGGTGCAGGCGATGATGCGGC
>JANYKF010000017.1 GCA_025361665.1 Clostridiaceae bacterium | reverse complement strand
TTGAAACCGGAGAAAAGCAAGTCATTGAAGTGAAGGTGCCCAGGGAATCCGCGTGGCTGTATTACCTGACAACAGTCGTTCCGGTGAAGGATCCGGCAGGGAACGTTCAAATTGTCATCTGCATGTCAAAGGAGATTACCTTGCGAAAGCAGGCCGAAATGCTGCTTAGGGAAAGCGAAGCCCGCTACAAGGCACTGTTTGAAGATTCCGGAAACGCGATAGGATATTACAAACCGGATGGCACAGTCATCTCTTTTAACATAAAGGCAGCTGAGAACATGGGCGGGCTGCCGGAAGAATTTACGGGAAGATGGATTTACGATTTGTTTCCCAAGGAAGACGCGGACGCGTATATGGCCCGGATCACCCGGGCTGTCATGGAGGACATGCCCCAGGAATACGAAGACCATGTGCCGCTGAACCCAGGGGCAAAGTGGTTTTTCTCTATATTTCACCGAATCATGGATTCGGGCGGCGGCATTGCGGGGATTCAGGTCATCTCGCAGGACATCACACAAAAAAAACAGACGGAGGAAAGGCTTCATGAATTCCAAGCCATCCTGCAGGCGGCGCTTGACAACAGCCAGGCAGGCATAGCCATTGCCGATGCACCGGACGGGAAGCTGCGATTCGTGAACAAAGCCGGCCTTTTGATCCGGGACAAATCGAAAGAGGAAATTGTCGACAACATCGACATCGACCAATATGTCGCCAGCTGGAACATCCTGCACCTGGACGGTACTCCCTACCAGCCGAATGAAGTTCCCCTGGCCAGGGCAGTTCTTTATGGCGATACCTGCAGCGAGGAATTCGTGATTCGCAGGGATGATTTCGAGGACCGCATCGTCTGGGCCAATGCCGCGCCGGTCAAGGATGAGCATGGCCGGATCCTGGCGGGAATCGTCATTTTTCTCGATGTGACGGACAGGAAAAAAACGGTGGACGCGCTGCTGGAGGCAAAAAAAGCAGCCGAAGCGGCCACCGTCATGAAAAGTCGGTTTCTCTCCAACATGAGCCATGAGCTCAGGACGCCGATCAACGGCGTCCTGGGCATGATGCAGCTTTTGGAGATGACAACGCTGACGGAGGAGTAAAAAGAGTATGTACGGCTTGCCAGGATTTCTTCAGACACCCTGATGGTGGTGCTCAACGATATCCTGGACTATTCAAAAATGGAAGCAGGGAAACTGGTTCTGGAGAAAATCCCGCTTTCCATTCAAACCGTTGTCCGCGATATTGTCGGGCTGTTCAGATTTGATGCCGCAAACAGGCAATTATTGCTGGAGTCTTCCATGGATGAAGGGATTCCGGAGATTCTGCTGGGAGACTCGTTCAGATTGAGGCAGATTTTGATAAACCTGGTCGGGAATGCGGTGAAATTCACCAAAGAAGGGCGGATTGACCTCTTCGTCAGAGCGGTGGGGAGGCAAGCGGGTACTGATGCCGCCTCAGTCAGCGCACACAATCATTCAATCAAACTTGAATTTTCTGTGAAAGACTCTGGAATAGGCATTCCCAGGGAAAAGATGGGTAGCCTCTTCCAAAGTTTCAGTCAGGTGGACAGTGCCGATACACGCAAGTATGGCGGAACCGGGTTGGGGCTTGCCATTGCCAGGAGCCTCGTGGAATTGATGAGCGGAGAGATATGGGCAGAAAGCACGGATGGAGAAGGCAGCTGCTTTTCTTTCACCTGCATTCTGGAAATCCCGATGGAGGAGGGCACATGAAAAAAGGAATCAGCATTTGGGCATTCCCGTCCGGCATGGACGTGGCATCCTGCATCCGCATGGCAAAGGAGACCGGGTTCGATGGGATTGAGCTGGCTCTGAACGAATCGGGCCAACTGGGTCTGGACGCCTCGGAGGATGAATTGCGCGGATATCGGCAGGCGGCGGATGAGGCAGGGGTTTCGGTCACCAGCCTGGCGACGGGGCTTTATTGGAAGTATTCGCTGACCGCTTCCGATGAAAACATACGGGAAAAGGCAAAGAATATCGTTCGGAAACAGCTGGATTCGGCGTCGGCGCTTGGGGTTGACGCCATCCTGGTCGTGCCGGGAACCGTCGGTGCAGACTTCGTATCCGGCAGCGAAGTGGTCCCTTATGACATCGCATATGACCGTTCTCTCTCAGCCATGCGGGAACTCGCGCCCTATGCGGCTTCGCGGAAGGTTCGCATCGGGGTGGAAAATGTCTGGAACAAATTTCTCCTGTCTCCATTGGAAATGCGGAATTTCATCGACGCGGCCGGCTCGCCGTGGGTCGGAGCTTATTTCGATGTGGGCAACGTGCTTGCGACCGGCTATCCGGAGCAGTGGATTGATATCCTGGGAAAACGGATCTGCCGCGTGCATGTCAAGGATTTTCGCAGGAGTGTGGGAACACTGGATGGATTTGTGGATTTGCTGTCCGGTGATGTCGATTTTCCAGTCGTCATGAAGGCCCTTGGAAACATCGGATATGACAGCTGGATGACCGCGGAGGTTTTCCCATACGGGCGGAATCCGGAAATGACGGCATGGCAGGCGTCGAAGGCCATGGATGCGATTCTGGGCAGGAATGCACGGTAAGGACGAATTCATGAGGAACACCGGAACAGCAGACAGGAGGATACAATCATGTTGAAAGTGGGACTTGTGGGCATCGGCGCCATGGGGCGCGGGCATTATGACAATTACATCCGGTTGATGGACGAGGGGTTTCCGGTGAAGCTGGCGGCGATCTGCGACATCGATCCGGGTCGGTTGAAAGGAAAGGGACCTGGCGGCATCATCGACACGGGCATCGTTCCGATTGACGCGGACCGCTTCACTTGTTATACCGATTACGATACGATGCTGGCAGCGGAAAAACTTGATTATGTCGACATTGTGCTTCCAACCTATCTTCATGCCCCGGCTTCGGTCAAGGCACTCGACAAAGGGTTCCACGTCCTTTGCGAGAAACCGATGGCGCGCAGCACGGATGAATGCCGCATGATGATCGAGGCGTCTCAAAGAAACAACCGCAAGCTGATGATTGGCCAATGCCTGCGTTTCTGGCCTGAATACGAATATCTGAAAGCCTGTGTGGAAGATGGCCGCTATGGCAAGGTCATGAGCGGATATTTCTTCCGCGGCGGCGGCACCCCGAAATGGTCGTATGAAAACTGGCTTCTGAACAAGGCGAAAAGCGGCGGCTGCCTGCTCGATCAGCACATTCACGACGTGGATACCATCAACTGGCTGTTCGGCATGCCGGAAGCCGTTTCCACGCTTGGACGCGTGGTGGTCCCGGGCAGCGGATACGATGCCGTTTCCACCAATTACCGCTATCCGGACGGCAAAGTCATCAATGCGCAGGACGACTGGACGCTGAACGGGGAATTCGGCTTCACGATGCAATACCGCGTGAATTTCGAAGCCGGGAATCTCCATTACGGAAGCAATGGTTTGAAAGTCTATCCCAATGAGGGCGCCGCCTTTGTTCCGGAATTGTCGAAGAATCAGGGCTATTATTATGAAATCCGATACTTCATCAACGCCGTCATGAATGACACATCCATTGTCACCGCCGCACCTGAAAGCACGATGAACACCATCCGCATTGCGGAGGCGGAGGAACTGTCCGCGGACAGGCGTGGGGAAATCGTTTTGCTGTGATGGGCTGCGGAGAAGGCTGCGCCATGCGCGTACCCGATGTCACCTGCCGGCAGCCGTCTGCTGTTGCGGAAGCGCACCCCGCCTGGCGGAGCGCCTTGCCCGGTCATGATTTCGGTCATCAATCGTGTGGGTTGAGATATTTCTTCGCCATCTTGCAGATGTAGCTGCGCGTCGGATTCACAAATTGCGTGCAGCGCGCCTCCATGACCTGGCCCATCAGCAGGTAGGCTTCCGATTCCGTCATGTCGTACCCGTTCGTCAGCCATCTCAACAACTCACCTGCGGCGCATTGGAAGGATTCCTCCGCTGTCTTGCAGCAGGCAACTGCCATGATATGGTCGTCATCCTCAATCCTGGGCCAAATCATGCCATCGGGTCGCGGTAGGTTTTCCACTGACAGCCGGACAACAGCCCGGCATTCCACCCCTCCGGCACAGTTGATTTCACCGTCGCCCTGCACGGCATGGACGTCCCCGATATGCAGGATCGCACCGGCCACTTCAACCGGCAGGAATACGGTTGAACCAGCCCGCACTTCCTGCACGTCCATATTGCCGCCGTGTCGGCCGCCGAAAGCGTTGCCGGGCATTTCCCCCGACGGGGCAGTGCCCAGGGTCCCTATCATCGGTCTTGCCGGAATTTTCAGATCCCTGCTGGCATGCAAACGCGGCGAAGCCGCATTTGCATCCGTGTGCGTGCTGCCCGTTGCGGCCCGGGTGTTCCAATGAATGAAGCCGTCCTTGATTTCAACGGTCTTGGCAGTCAGCGGCCATTCGTGATGGGCAATCAAACGCGCAAGCGGATTCATGTCGTTGTCGAAACCTGTGTATCCTACTGGCTCAGGCAGGATGTTGTGGATGTGCACCGCAAGAATGCCGCCGGGAATTGCTCCATCCACGGCCACGCAGACAGTCGGGTTGAGCGCGCATGTCTTGTCCGGCGACCATGCATCGTCCACAGAATGCAGCCATCCGCCGGTTGCGAGCTCCGTTTCCGCGAGAAACTCCTCACCGGGGGCAACAATGAACTGAGGTTCGTTGTGCCTGCTGTGAATGTCATATGTTTTTTCCCGCCTGGCTGTTTTCATATATGTTCACCTCAATTCATTTTTGCTGGATCGTCATATCAGTTCTCAACCGTCAAACCTTGATTCTCGTGCAAAAAGTCGATTTTCGACTTTTTCATGCAAGTTGCATTTTGCAGCTTGCATGCATCCGGCGGCAAATGCCGCCGGATGGCACCGAATCATGTGATTTGGTGTGTTGAAGGCACAAAATGTGCCTTCAACATGCAGGATGTCAGCGGCATCCTGCATAAAAACTCACAAAAGTGAGTTTTTACACCGGAATCAACCTTCCACTCATTTGAATGCCCCGTGCATTGTTGATTGGCATGCACATCCATTGTACATCATTTGCGTCAAGGTCGGGATTTTTTGAAAAATGCAAAAAGGAATCGGCGATTCTCCGAAGTTTCATGTTAAAATTGTGTTGGGTGAAACAGAAACTGGAGCGAAAAGGGAACTCCCTTCGCCCGGCGGTTCGCAAGGAACAAGGAGTGTGGATGAAAACAGGATTTGACATCCGGAAGTACATGGAAGAGCAGTCGAAGTTCATTCTGCAGCGCGTTTCCAATTATGACAAGCTCTATCTTGAGTTCGGCGGAAAGCTTTTGTATGACATGCACGCCAAAAGGGTGCTGCCGGGTTTTGATGAAAACGCGAAGATCAAATTGATGCACCATTTGAAGGATAGCCTTGAAGTGATTATCTGCGTCTATGCCGGGGACATCGAACGGAACAAGATCCGCGGTGACTTCGGCATCACCTATGACATGGAGGTTTTACGGCTGATAGACGACCTTCGGTCATATGAACTGGATGTAAACAGCGTCGTCATCACCAGGTACGACAACCAGCCGGCGGCCACGGCGTTCATGAACAAGCTGGATCGGAGGGGGATCAGGACCTATGCGCACAAGCCGACCAAAGGATATCCCTTTGATGTGGACACCATCGTCAGTGAAGAGGGCTATGGGAAAAACCCGTACATAGAAACAAACAAACCCATCGTCATGGTCACCGCACCCGGGCCGGGAAGCGGCAAGCTTGCCACCTGCCTGAGCCAGCTGTATCATGAGAATCTCCGCGGCCGTGCGGCCGGATATTCGAAATATGAAACATTCCCGGTATGGAACATGCCTTTGAAGCATCCTGTGAACATTGCGTACGAGGCAGCCACGGTCGACCTCAAGGATGTCAACATGATAGACTCGTTCCATCTCGAATACTACGGGGAAGTGTCTGTGAACTATAATCGGGACATAGAGACATTTCCCGTTCTTCGTCGGATTATCGAGAAGATCACCGGGGATGAATCCGTGTTCAAGTCGCCCACCGACATGGGCGTCAACCGGGTCGGATTCGGCATTGTGGATGATGAGGTGATCAAGGAGGCGTCCCGTCAGGAAATCATCAGGAGATACTTCAAAACGGGGTGTGAATACAAGAAGGGACATGTCGAACAGGATATTTTCCAGCGGTCGAAGCTCATCATGGAAGAACTCAACCTCAAGGAAGAGGATCGGCAGATCGTCGTCGCAGCCAGAAAACATGCGTCGGGGCTGAGTGAAGCGATGATGAGGGAGGGCGATCCTTTCAAGGGGAATGTGCCGGCACGCGGAAACGGGCTGTTGCGAAATGAATGGTGTCCCGCGGTGGCGCTCCAATTTGAAGACGGTTCCATCGTCACCGGAAAAAGCTCCAATACGATGGACGCCTCCGCGGCCGTCATCATCAATGCCATCAAGCATCTCGCCGGCATCAGCGACGACATGCACCTGCTGTCCCCCATCATACTTGAACCGATTATCCGTTTGAAGGAGGAGACGTTCAAGAACAAAGTATCCGCGCTGAACTGCGAGGAGATCCTCATCGCACTGAGCATCTGCGCGGCGACAAACCCAATGGCGCAGATGGCCCTGTCAGTCCTTCCGGGGTTGAAGGGCTGTCAGGCCCATTCAACGACGATTCTCAATGCGGGCGACGAGCAGACCTATCGGAGACTCGGCATTGATGTGACCTGCGATCCGGAATATCCGACGGAGAGCCTTTACTACAATATTGAGGCTGATATGTGCGGGATTGGCACCGAGCGGATGCCTTTCAGGGGTTCGGGGGAG
>JANYKF010000006.1 GCA_025361665.1 Clostridiaceae bacterium | reverse complement strand
AAGACCCTCCGGGAACGACGATCCAGGAAAACCCGGATGGGTCCGTCACCAAGTACCTGCCGGATGGAACCGTCGCAACCAAATACCCCGATGGCACCATCCACGTGACGACGAAGGAGGGTGAATCCTACACGGAATACCCGGATGGGACCACGTCGGAAAAGTTCAAGGATGGATCCTACCGCAATACATTCCCGGACGGCACGATAACGGGAGGTCTGCCGGATGGAACTAAATTCATCAAGCATCCCGACGGATCCATCGAGATGGATCACCCGGAAGGAGGCCTTGAGACTGTCACGCCGGACGGGTTCTCCACTCGCCGCGATCCGGACGGCACAGTTGTCACCCGGACGCCGGAGGGCGTGTGCACCGTCAAAAATCCTGATGGCAGTTTCTCCCGGAAATATAGCGATGGCCGCTTTGAAACCGGTGACAAACTCGGGAATTCCATTACCTATGACACAAACAACAACATAGTCCAGCAGCGCAACCCGGAAGGTTCCACAAAAGACTACCACGGAGATGGAACATACACCATCACTGACAAGAACGGGAACAATGTAACCTGCAACAGCAGAGGCGACACCCTGAGCGCGAATGTCAGATCGCCTGACGGGTCCACATATGTGCAGGATCAAGATGGAAACGTGACGATGACCAGTCCTGAAATGGGAACCTACACGGAAAAACCGGATGGCACGATGAACATGAACATGAAAGACGGAACCAGGGTGACCGGGAACGCCCATACCGGGGAGATGACCATGCGTTCACCGGATGGAACCGTCATCAGTCAGACGGCAGATGGCGGAGTCAGCGGACATCTGCCGGATGGACGCAATTTCAATTTCGGAGCGGATGGGAAGGTGAGTATTTCCGACCAGAACGGAAATTCGGTCCAAGTGAATCCGGATGGTTCAGGCACTTACCGTGATCAGGACGGAACCGTCATCACGCAGGAAAAGGACGGGTCTGCCACCATGAAAATGCCGGACGGCACGGTCTGGACAGCGAAGCCTGACGGCTCGACCAGTGTCCAGGGAGCCAATGGCGCCACCGCCACCATGCATACGAATGGGTCGATGACGGTGAAAGGCATCGATGGAAGAATGCAGACTTTTTCGGCGGATCAGCTGAAAGCCATGACGGCTCAGGCGAAAGGGGGACTTTAAATGAGTTCTGAAGAATTTCCGATGAATCCGGAGGAATCTTTGATGAGTCCGAAGGAATCTCTGATGAGTCCGGAAGAATTACTGAAATTGTTTGAAGATCATGAGATCCGTTATGGGAAGGCTAATGTTGAAATTCGCAAAGCATCCGACGCGATGCGGTTTGTCTCGGACGAAGTGAAGGCGTGCGATGAGATCAGATTGAAGGGCAGCACCTTTCCGCAAATGGATGTCACCTTTCCGTTGAGTGATGCTGCCATCCCATCGACAGTGCAGGATTTTTCAACGGGCAGCCCGGAAGAGCCAAAGAATCGGCTAACAGGACAAGCGGCAAGGGAACAACATGCTGCAAGAAGCCAGGATACCAGAACTGCTTTGTTGAAGGACCTCAGTTTACCCAGGCCTAAAGTTTCCAGGTGAAATGACTGGGGTCAGCCCAGAATATAACGTGAGAAAATGAGCGCTTCGCGGGCCTCCGCATCCAGCTGCATTTCAGTGGCGCCATTGCTGATGTCGCGCCAGATTTTGATGTCGGAACCCACTTTCCCACCCATCCTGACGAAAGGTTCCATGACGACACCGCCATCATAACCGATATCATGCAGCGCTTCGGCAATTTCATGCCAGGGTATCCTGCCCTTTCCAGGCACCCGGCGATTGCATTCCCCGGTATGGAAATGGCCAAGCAAGTCGCCAACTGTCCTGATGGCTCCGCCAATGCTGTCTTCCTCAATGTTCATGTGAAAAGTATCAAGCATCACTTTTACATTCGGGTGGTCGACTTGCCTTGCAAAGGAAACACCTTCGGCGGCTGTGTTGAGCAGGTACCCTTCGAAGCGATTGAGTACTTCCAGGCAATATTGGACACCACAGGTTTCAG
>JANYKF010000484.1 GCA_025361665.1 Clostridiaceae bacterium | reverse complement strand
CATTCTTCTTGTTCTTATGTTGTATACTGAGTCCTGCCTTGAGCGTTTTTTTTATGTCGCAAAAATGATGGAAGGTCAGGGGTGCAACGATGAGAACCAGAATCACCATATCTTGCAGTGAGTGCAAGCAACGCAATTATGACACCATGAAGAACAAGAAGAATGATCCGGATCGTCTTGAAATGAGCAAATACTGCCGCTTCTGCAAGAAGCACACGCCTCACAAGGAAACCAAATAATCTGTTGACGGGAGTTGCGTCCGATGGTAGAGCAGAAAAAGCCTGAAAAATTGTTGAAGCGTGTGGCCCGTTTTGTCAGGGAAGTCCGCATGGAATTGAAAAAGGTCATCTGGCCAACGCGGGAACAGCTTGTCAACAACACGCTCATTGTGTTCGCGGCCTGCATCCTGATTGGCGTGATCATCTGGATTGCCGATGCCGGTCTCGGCCTTCTCTACACTGCCGTGTTCGGGAACATTTGACGAACTGGTTCGGGATCAGGGCATGATCCCGTTTCCATGCAGTTGCGCCCGAACCCGTGATGGAAGGAGGGACAGGAGCGTTGTCTCCGTCTCAGCATGACAGAAGAGGCAAAATGGTATGTTGTCCATACCTATTCCGGGTATGAGAACAAGGTGAAGGTAAACCTTGAAAAGATCGTGGAGAACCGTCGCATGCAGGATTACATCGTGGATGTGGTCGTGCCGATGGAGGAGCAGATCGAGATCAAGGACGGCAAGAAAAAGGTAACGCTCAAGAAAGTCTTTCCGGGTTACGTCCTGGTCAAGATGATCATGTCGGACGATTCCTGGTACGTCGTGCGCAATACGCGCGGGGTGACGGGTTTTGTCGGGCCGGGCTCCAAACCGGTGCCCCTGTCGGATGAAGAAGTGCGCAAGATGGGCGTCGAGCAGTTTGAAACCATTGTTGATTTCGTTATCGGCGATAGTGTCAAGGTAACCGAAGGCCCCTTGGAGAATTTCATCGGCACGGTCGAGGAAATCAGCCTCGACAAGAAAAAAGTGCGTGTCTCGGTTTCCATGTTCGGACGTGAAACCCCGGTAGAGCTCGAATTCACCCAGATCATCAAACTCTGATTGGTATGCGGATATGGCGAAGCCGCATTTGCATGCAAGCCGCGCAACATCGAATAAAGGCGCATCCGCGTTTTTAGAAAAGCCCGAAAGGGCATTTGAGGAGGCCTGCTTCCTCAGAACGAGCATACTGGGAGGTGGATTGACATGGCAAAGAAAGTTATGGGTTACGTGAAGCTTCAGCTGAACGCTGGCAAAGCGACACCCGCTCCACCGGTAGGACCAGCCCTCGGCCAGCATGGCGTCAACATCATGGGATTCGTCAAGGAATTCAATGAGCGAACAGCCAAAGAGGTCGGATTGGTCATTCCGGTCGTCATCACGATCTATTCGGATCGTTCCTTTACGTTCATCACCAAAACGCCGCCGGCAGCCATCCTCATCAAGAAGGCCTGCAAGATCGAAAGCGGTTCAGCGGCACCCAACAAGGATAAGGTCGCGAAAATCACGCGCGACGAGGTTCGCCGCATCGCCGTGCTGAAAATGCCCGACCTGAACGCGGGCAGCGTGGAAACCGCGATGAGCATGATCGCCGGAACCGCACGCAGCATGGGTGTTGTCGTCATCGATTGATGTGGATTCCGGCAATAGGGCCGGAGCCGGAAATGTGGGAGGGAGAAATCCCGAATCAACACCACAAAGGAGAGCGTAAAATGAAAAGAGGCAAGAAGTATCTTGAAAGCCTCAAGATCGTTGACAGAACCGTATTGTACGGGCCGACCGAGGCGATGGAACTGGTGAAGAAAGCCGCCCGCGCGAAATTCGACGAGACCGTCGAAGCGCACATCAAACTTGGCGTGGATTCCCGCCATGCCGATCTGCAGGTGCGTGGCGCAGTCGTGCTGCCGCATGGTACCGGCAAGATCGTCCGTGTGCTGGTGTTCGCGAAGGGTGAAAAAGCCACTGAAGCGCAGCAGGCCGGTGCCGATTATGTTGGCGCGGACGACCTGGTCCAGAAAATCCAAAAGGAAAACTGGTTCGAATTCGACGTGGTCGTCGCAACGCCGGACATGATGGGCGTGGTCGGCCGTCTGGGCCGCATCCTCGGTCCGAAGGGCCTCATGCCGAATCCCAAGGCCGGCACCGTCACCATGGATGTGACAAAGGCCATTGCCGAAATCAAGGCCGGTAAAATCGAATACCGTCTGGACAAGACCAATATCATCCACTGCCCGATCGGCAAAGTCTCGTTCGGTACGGAAAAGCTGAGGGACAATTTCCACACCTTGCTTGACGCGGTTGTGAAAGCAAAGCCGTCTGCTGCAAAGGGACTTTACCTGCGCTCGGTTACCGTGGCTTCGACCATGGGCCCCGGCGTGAAGATGAATCAGGTGAAAGTGCTTGACTGAACCGGTGCATATGGGGTACAATGCCCCTTGTGGCAATTTCATACGGACCCTAGACAGCAGGAGCCTTCGGGCATAACGTTCATCTTCCTGCCGAGGCAGGCATGCAGGCGTGATTTCCAAATCACCCTTTCCCTGTTCGCGGTACGAACGGTGAAGGGGTGATTTTGTTTTCGTGGTGTTTCCGTGAAATCCATGATCCTGTCCCAAAAAGTAAGAAGGAGGTGTCTACATGCCAAGTAAAAACGTATTGCTCGCGAAGCAGGAACAGGTCCGCGAACTCGCCGAAAAGCTGAAATCGGCGAAAGGCGTGGTTCTGGCCGATTATCGCGGCCTGACGGTCGAACAGGACACGAAGCTGCGCAAGACGCTTCGTGAAGCCGGTATCGATTATCAGGTCATCAAGAATTCCGTCATCCATTTCGCTGCGCAGGAAGCCGACCTGGCCGCGCTGGAACCCTACCTGAGTGGCCCGACCGCCTTGGCGATCAGCCTGACGGACCCGGTTGCCCCATCGAAACTGCTCACGAAGTTCGACAAGGATTTCGAGAAGTTCGGACTGAAAGCCGGTGTCGTCGAAGGAAAAGTCATCGATGTGGATGGGGTCAGAGCCCTGTCTCTCCTTCCTTCCAAGCAGCAGCTCATCGCCCAGGTACTCGGCAGCCTGAAGAGCCCGTTGACCGGATTCGTCAATGTGCTCAACGGAAACATCCGCGGTTTGGTTGTCGCACTCAATGCCATCGCGGAAAAAAAAGGGGAAGCCTGAGCCATCCTGGCTGAAGGATTCCAAAGATCAATGCCACGAACCCGATTTCCGGAACGATCCGTAC
>JANYKF010000472.1 GCA_025361665.1 Clostridiaceae bacterium | reverse complement strand
CCGCATGCGGCCACCGCGCTCGAAGTGTCGCCGGCCGGGGCATCCGGATCTTTCCGTTCCGTGCAGAACAATCCGTATATCCAGCCGTCCTCATGCTTCACCAGCCGGATGTCATAAACGTTCACATCAGGATTTTCCGTTTCCGGCATGATGACGGGACGGTCAAGGTACCGGAAGTGGACGCCGTCATCACTCACGGCAAGGCCGAAAAAGGACTTGCGGTCCGAACCCTCGACCCGCACCATCAGGTATATTCTGCCTTCATATTCGATGGCGCCCGGATTGAGCGCACAGTTGACGCCGATGCGCTCCATCAGGCAGGGGTTGGTCTCCTCATCCAAATCATAGCGCCAGAACAAAGGCGTGTGCTCCCGGGTGACGACCGGGTGGGCATAACGTTCATAAATGCCGTTCTCACTCGGCATCGGCTCGTTTTTCCGCTCCATGACCTCCTTGTGGGTATCGACTAGCCATTTCAGACGGGATTTGAAGATGCTCATGATGGGTTTCCTCCGCTTCATTTCTTCAGGGTGGCATATCAATTCCGTTTCCGGTGGTCCGTATCGGGTCCATGGAATTGCATCCAGCCGGTCCGGGTCTGTCCAGTAGAAATGCATCCAGCCGGTGGATCATCTCAAAGCACATGCGGGCATTGTGATAGGGGCATTTCCAGGGCCCCACCTTCTCGCGCAGTTCGTGGGAATTGGCGTAATCGCGCTTTCCTTCCGCATTCGTCGCGCCAAACCATTCGCCATGCGCATGGTCTGCGAGGTAGGCATCGATAAACAGCCACGTGTCGAAAGCCACTTCCAGAAAGGCATCTTCACCGGTCTTCTCCCAGGCGTGGGTGAATCCGACCACGGCTTCCGCCTGCACCCACCAGACTTTCCCGTCATGCAGGATATTGCCGCGGCGTTCGTCATACATGCCGCCGTGGATGGGGTCCATCCCTGTTGCCAGCGCACGGCGCGCCATCTTCTCCGTCGCTGCCGCGACACGGGCTTTGAGTGCCGGATCCCCGGATATGTCCGCCGCTTCATCCATCAGCCAGCTGCCCTCAATATCATGCCCATAAGAGGTGATATTCGAAAGGGGATGCCATGCCATGTCAAAGAACAGCTGGAAACGGTCTTCAACTGGATCGAGGACATGGTCGGTCATCACCAGCAGGGTTTCGCGGTGCTTTTCCCGGATGCGCGGATCGTCCCAGACACGCAGCAGGTTCGTGAAGGCTTCCAGCACATGCAGGTGCGTGTTCATAGATTTGGGTGCGTTCGGCTCCCGATTGCTGAGGGTCATGTCGGCGATGGGGGTCCAGTCCTGCTGCAGGGCTTCGATGTACCCTTTTCCGAACGGGTCGTTCGCATGACGGTCCAGTGTCAGGAAAAGGGATACCGCTTCGTCAAGCGCTTCATTCCGTCCCGTTGCCCGGAAGAATTCGGACAGCCCGTAGATGGCGAAGGCGTTTCCATACACCTGCTTTTTGGAATCGAGAACCTTTCCCATCCTGTCAAGCATCCAGAACATGCCGCCATGCAGGGGATCCTTGAACTTGCCGATCAGATAGTCGCAAGCGTGTTCGGCTATCCGGAGGCAGGCCGGGTCCTTCAGCAGTCGGTAGGCCGCAGAGAAGGTCCAGAGGATGCGCGCGCACAGTACAAGACTGCGCGGGCTGTCCGGACGGAGGATGTGCGGGGTTTGAATGGCGCCGATGAACCCGCCGTTTTCGGCATCCACCGTGTGTTGGATCCAGAAAGCGAGGATATTGTCCCGTACTTCGGTTTCCATGCGATCTCGCAGGAGGAGTATCCGTTTTTTGTCCATGGGCCGCTCCAGTCAGTCTGAATTTGACCCAGACGGTAGATTCTGAATCATTTCTTGAAAACAGGTGGGAGAACGTGTAGTATCAAAGAATGAAGGATGATTGTGCCTTAAATGTAATATGATGATAACAAACAGGAATGTAAAAGTAAAGTGAAAACCATATGGCCGCATGCCTGGATTCAGTGTGAATCATGGGAGCGACCGATGATTCCGCAGGGGAGGAAGCATGGCGCGCAAGGTAAGCATGGACGACATCGCACGGAAGGTCGGACTTTCCAAAAATACGGTTTCCCTGGTGCTTCGCGGCATGCCCGGCATCAGTGCAGATACGCGGCTGCTCATCTCGCGCACCGCGCAGGAAATGGGTTACCATTACAAGCAGTCCGGCATCGACAGGCAGCCTGCATCACGAAACCTGTGCATCATCGTGCCCACCATCGCACACGACCGCCAGGGTTTTTTCGCGCATATCCAGCTTGGGATCGAGCAGGAGGCGAAGAAACACCATTTCAACACAATTTTCCACTCCTATGAGGAAAATGCCGAGACCTTTCAATTGCCTCTCTGCGTGCGGGAAGGCCTGGTTTCCGGCATCATTTCGGTAGGGCGTGTTTCCGAGAAGACCGTCTCGGTCATTGGCCGGTGCGGTATTCCATTTGTCGTCACCGATCACTACCTCGAGAATGTGCGGGAGGACTGCGTGCTGACCGACAACATCCAGAGCGCGCGGTTCGCGACGGAATACCTGATCGGGAAAGGGCATCGCGACATCGGTTTCGTCGGGGACATCGGAGCCACGGTCAGTTTTCGTGACCGGTATTTCGGGTTCCTCAACGCAATGGCAAAGCATGGCCTGCCTGTGAAAGAGCAGCACTGCATCACGCATGCCGGCCTGGATGGCATGATCCGTCAGGACCAGGCCATTGCCGTTTCAGAACTGGAAAAGATGCATGAGTTGCCGACCGCTTTCTTCTGTGCGAACGACGCGGGTGCCATCGCACTGTATCGTGCGTTTTTCCAGATGGGCGTATCCATCCCCGGAACGGTTTCGGTGATGGGTTTTGATGATACGGATATTTCCGGACTCGTTGTGCCGGAACTGACCACGATGCGTGTCCACAAGGAATTGATGGGGAGAAAGGCGTTTTTGCGGCTCATGGCGAAAATCCACGACCGAAAAACCGTTCCGGAACGCCTCCTCCTGGCCGCCGAACTTGTCGAACGACAATCCGTCCGTGATTTGACGTAAGTCAAATCACGGACAACCCGCGCAGGGCCGCATGCGGCCCGGGAGCCGGGATAAAGACGTAAGACAAATCACGGACGGGAGTCGCGGCATGTTTTGACAAAAAAATCACAAAATGATACAATTCGCATGACACATCCATTCCGGACACTGGAATGGATGTTGGTCCAAAATGGGAAATCCAATGAAACGGTGCCTGTCATAAGTGAAGCGGATCCTGTCATGAGTGAAATGAAGTTTCTGGAGGGAATATGGCTGTAGAAAAGAAGGTGTCCGTGGCGGTGATCCGTCGTTTGCCCCGATATTTCCGCTATCTCTATGATCTGATTCGTCTTGAAATCCGTCGCATATCCTCGAAGGAGCTCAGCGAACGCATGGGCATCACCGCTTCGCAGATCAGGCAGGATTTGAACTGCTTCGGCGGTTTCGGCCAACAGGGATACGGTTACAATGTCCAGTCCCTCTATGAAGAGATAGGGCACATACTTGGCGTGGACCGCCGGTTCACTTGTGCGATTTTCGGAGCGGGCAACATGGGAAACGCTTTGGCCAACTACGAAAATTTCCAAAGGCGCGGATTCGACATCGTCGTGATTTTCGACATCAATCCGGACAAGGTCGGCACCTCCATCAACAACATCC
>JANYKF010000430.1 GCA_025361665.1 Clostridiaceae bacterium | reverse complement strand
GCCAGTGCACGGGAGGCTGAAAGGGTATGGGAACGGAACGGGCAGAGATAAGCGAGATTATGGCCAAATTACGGTTCTGTGAGGGGCAACAGACATTCCCTTCACTCAGAATATAAGTTTGAAAGGAGTGTCGAGTTGTCTACTCGACGGGGATTCATGATGAAGCGGATTTATCAGGTATTGACGTGTGACCATTTCTCGGAAAACTGGGCTGACATTCCTACAGCTTCCATTGATGTTCGCCCTTGGGAGCATGGCGGTTTCCTGCCCCCGTCAGAAGCAAAAGTCGCCTTTGATGGCCGTGTGTTCCATGTATTATTCAAGGCATGGGAAAAAAATATCAGGGTTGTGACGCATCAAAGCAATGGACCCGTATGGGAAGACAGCTGTGTTGAGTTCTTCTTCAATCCTGCGCCGGCTTTGGACAGCAGATACCTGAATTTTGAAATCAATGCCGAAGGTGTCCTGCTGCTGGGGCTGGGAGCAGGACGAGACAACAGGAAACTGCTTGACTTTGACCCAAAAACATTTGGGATCAAGGCCGAAGTGCCGTATCATGGTTCGGCTGAATGGAACAGGCCATCCTTCACAGTCAGCTGCATCATTCCGGTTTCATTCCTTGAAACGATTTACGGGAGTTTGGATTTCCAAATCGGCACGGTGCTTGCAGGTAATTTCCAGAAATGCGGGGATAAAACTGCCAACCCCCATTTTGGATGCTGGAACCCCATTGAAATCGAATCTCCGGACTTTCATCGGCCTGAATGGTTCGGAACGATTGTGATTGCCTGAATAGACCGGATTGTTTCCTGTTTGGGCAACAGCCGTCACCTGCGACAAGAATGGCTGCCGATACTCATTTCTCCGCCCAACTGTCTGCGATATGCACTTCCGCCAGGGTCGGCACGTTCTTGAGGTAGTGGGCTCCGGCTTGTTCCATTGCGTTTTTCAAAATCCCCGCAACGGTTTCGGCTTCATGCGTTTCCGCTTCGATGATGATTTCATCATGAATGGCGGCGACAAGGAAGGCGTCTGCCGAAGCAAGCGCATCCACCAGCAACCCCAGTGCCTGCTTGACAATATCTGCGGCACTGCCCTGGACAGGCGTGTTCGATAGTCCCGCCAATCCGGGAGATTCGCCATAGACGTGCCTGCGACCGGCCACTGTTCGGGTTTCCTTGGGGGGATGGATGCGCAGGTTCCGATGCCAGGCGGCTATTCCCGTGTAGGCATCGAAAAAACGTTCCCGAAACTTCTCCGCTTCATTCAGCGTCATGGCGACTCCATATGTGCCTTCGGCATAGGCTTGCAGCCCTTTGGCCCCCATGCCGAAAATCAGGCCGAAATTGACGGCCTTTGCCTCCTGCCGATCCTGCTTTGTGATCTCCTGCAAAGGTTTTCCTGATATGAGCGAAGCCGTGAGCTTATGCAGATCCTCATTCTCCCGATAGGCTTCCATCATGCGGGGATCCCGGGCGATGTCCGCCGCCACCCGCAGTTCGATCTGCGAATAATCCGCGATAATCATCCTGCGTCCCGGCGGGGCATCAAAACAAGCACGAAAGGAGGCGTCCCGGGGAATCTGCTGGATGTTCGGGCTCCCGCAGCTCATGCGTCCGCTCCAGGCGCCATTCTGCCCATATCGCGGATGGAGTCTTCCCGTCGAGGGGTTCAACAGGTCCGGGAACGGAAGCAGGAATGCCGACAGGGACTTGCTGGCCTTGCGGTACTCCAGAAGGCCTGAAACCAAAGGATGTTCGAGATGCGCACCTAATGAATGCTGGGAGGTTTCTTCCACTGAAATGCCCTCCTTGCGAAGGAGGGAAAGGACGTAGGGATTGCTGTCCAGATTCTGCCCCAGCGGTACGTTTTCTCCGAACAGGCTCATCTGCTCCATCGGCCGACCTGTGTACGGATATAGCGACGTCAATGCGGCATCCCGCTCCAATTCTGTTTTTCGTCTCAATGCCGCCCACTTTTGGAGATTCAGATGAATCCCATGGAATTCCATCTGCGCAATGGCACGCACGCATGAAAACTCCAGCCGCGATACCTCCATCAGCCTGTTATCCCGAAGAAGGGGCATCATCGCATTTCTCAGGTCCAGAAGGATTTCCGCGTCCTGTGCTGCATACCGCAGCTGCTCCTCCCGGAGAATGCCGTTCCAATCGCTCTTCTGTTCTTCCTTGGGCAAATCCCGCCCCAGAAAGTGCAGGACGAGAGAGGCCAAGTTGAAACGAGCGGGTCCGCCGGATGAATTCAACAGCTGCGCGGCCAGCATCGTATCAAACAGGGGGGGCCGGACATCGATGCCGGCAGCCTGCAGGAACTGCAGATCGAATTTCGCATTCTGAAAGACTTTCACGGCGTCTGCAGCCAGCACTTCCATCAACAGTTCACGGCCATCCGGAAGGAATGAGAAACAGTCCAGGATGAGAACCGGAAGCCCGAATGCCGCAATCTGCACCAGGCGCAGGCGATCTCCATGCGGGTCGAGACCCGTGGTTTCCGTATCGACGGCCATCACCCTGGCCTGACGCAGGGAACCCAGATAAGGGACCAGTTGCTGCGTTGAGGTGATGATCACGGGGGTCATATCGCGCCATCATCCATTCCGCCGGAAAAGGAAGAACGGCAAAAACCGCCTTCGCTGGCAGGGAACTGGCTGGTCGGCACCTTTGCCAGGTCCTCTGCAAAAGAGGCGAAGGCATCAGGATAACGCATCTGAAATCTTTTTTCCTGGTTGAATCCTTTGTTTTTGCTTGTTGTCATTACTTCATCCCTTCAAAATCTCGGGAACCGCAGTGTGCCGATTTTGGCAATGCTGTCTCTGGCTGCCTGTTTCTGCTGTTGCTGCCTGCCAGCATATTCACCTGGAAGCTTATGCTTATTCTATCTGAATTGACAAGCGGTTGAAAGGGTGGACTGTTTTGGCAAAGAATT
Organism: Clostridiaceae bacterium; assembly: GCA_025361665.1. Lineage (GTDB taxonomy): Bacteria > Bacillota > Clostridia > DSM-8532 > DSM-8532 > JAEWSN01. Next base: position 2,877 of record JANYKF010000430.1, on the reverse strand, counting down.
GCCTTGACAAAGGACTGTTTTGGCAAAGAATTGCCTTGACAAAGGGCTGTTTTGGCAAAGAATTGCCTTGACAAAGGGCTTTTTGGCAAATGATAGCCTTGATCTATTTACATGTCAATGGAATCATCATATAATGATAATTGATATCAAAATATGAGGAAACCAGGTGATGCAGGATATGCTTTTTTGGCAAACAAAAGTGAAAGAGAAATTTATGAATTTCCCGGAAGCGCAGCATATCAACATTACTCAGCTGGAGAACGGGAAATCCGCCACCGTCCTGGAGCTCAATGACAACAGCGATACGATGCGCAAGCTTTTGGCCATGGGCATCATTCCCGGAGCAGTGATCACCAAGAAAAGTGCCATTCCGGCCAAGGGCCCCATCATTCTTGAAAAGGACAGGGTACAGTTCGCCATTGGATACAACATGGCTCAGAATATCATTGTTGAGCCGTTGGACATGGGAATGGGAATCAGTGAATGAAAAAAGTCATTCTGGCTGGGAATCCCAACGTCGGAAAGAGCCTTCTGTTTTCGCGCATGACCGGTGTCGGCATTGTGACGGCCAACTATGCCGGAACAACGGTTGAACTGAAGTTGGGGCATTATCGATATGGCGGGAAGGAATATGAAATCATAGACGGACCCGGCTTGTATTCACTTGACGAGTATTCCGAAACCGACCAGATCGCAATAAAGCTGGCTGAAGATGGGGACGTCATTGTAAACGTAGTCGATTCAACGAATCTGGAGCGCAGCCTCAATCTGACTTTGCAGCTGCTGGCCCTTCACAGGCCAATGGTTGTCTGCCTGAATTTCTGGGACGATACGGTGCATAAGGGAATTGCCATTCAAGAAACGGAACTTGAGGAATTGCTGGATGTTCCGGTTGTACCCGTCAGTGCGCTTTACAACGAAAGGATCACGGAACTCCTTGCTTCCGTGGCGAATGCAAGGATCAGCAAAGTGGCCATCGAACCTCATGAGCAATGGAACTGCATCAAGCGTATCCTTGCCAGGGCCCAGGTTCTCAAACATCGCCATCATACGCCCCTGGAGCGAATCAGCGACTTCATGCTCCATCCGGTCGGGGGGATTCTGACAGCGGTTCTTGTCCTGCTGTCAACGCTCTTCATCGTGCGGTATATGGGTGAAGGATTGATTCGGTATCTGTTCGAACCCTTCTACTTCAGACTCTATGACCCTTTTGTCCAAAGCATCGTCAGCAAAATCCCCCTTGATTTGCTCAGGGGACTGCTGGTCGGTCATTCTGCTGATCCGCTGCAGTCTTTCGGAATCTTGACGAGTGGCATTTTTATCGCACTGATTCAGGTTTTTCCATACTTCTTTTCTTTTTATCTTGTATTTGGTTTTCTTGAGGATTTCGGGTATCTTCCAAGGCTTGCAGTTGTCCTGGACAAATTTTTCCACAGGCTCGGTCTGCACGGATATTCATCCATACCGGTGATGCTGGGCCTCGGCTGCAAAGTGCCGGCGTTCATGGCTGCAAGGGCTCTGACCAACAGGCGGGAGAAAATACTGACAATCATCCTGATCTTCATGAGCGTGCCATGCCTGTCACAAAGCGTTATGATTGTTTCACTTGGCATGCGATACGGCGTTGGAACCGTGCTTGCCATATTCGGGATCCTGATTGCATCGGCACTTGTCATGAATTTCTGCTTGAACAAGGCATATGGAAAAGGGGATTTGCCTGAATTCTTCACTGAATTTCCTTCCTGCAGGATTCCGTCCATTAGGCTGATGGCTAATAAACTGCGCATCCGGATCATCGAGTACTTTTCCGAGGTCTTGCCGATGATCGCAGTGGGCGTCCTGCTGATGAACGTACTCAACTTGCTTCACATTCTGTCCTTCATAACGGATCTGATCAAAACCCCTGTCGTTTGGCTGCTTGGATTGCCTCCGGAGATAGCCCCGGTGATGCTTCTGAATTTTCTCAGGAAAGATGCTTCGGTTGCGCTTCTGGTTCCCCTCAACCTCAGCGCTCCTCAGTTTGTGGTTGCCTGCGTTTTCCTGGTTCTGTCGACGCCATGCGTTGCCTCGCTTCTCACGCTGACCAAAGAGTTGGGTATGAAAACGGCTTTGAAGATATTCGGAGGGATTTTCATGGTGACAATCGGGCTCACGGCATTTTTGCATTTGATGTTTACGCTCTTTGCGGTCCTGCACTGAGTAGACCGGACCGACTTTTGTGGACAACAGGAAAAATGTCATCGGTTCTCTCCATTCATGGATGCAGGGGCCTGCTGAATAGATGCAAGAAGAGTAAAAATGCGGGGGGACCTGCTGAATGGATGCAATAAAAGCGAAAAAGTCCGAAAGGTCGGATTGTTGAGGGTTCATTATGAATGAGGATATATCCTGTCAGACTGATTATACTGTATCATGAATGTGACATCAAATGGAATGGACATGTGTGTGTTGGCGGCATGTGTGCGATTCTGGACCGAGGAGTACAGGATGCTTGAAAACTTAAAGAGGTCTCCGAATTACCGCTGGTTTGTCGTAGGGGCCGTATCGATCGGCACCTTTATGGCGACCCTGGACAGCAATATCGTCAATGTGGCCATGCCCACCCTTTCCGGGCAGTTCCAAACCAGCCTTTCGATGCTGCAGTGGGTCGTGACGGCTTATCTGCTGACGATCACCAGCCTGCTGCCCATCTTTGGCCGTCTGGCCGACATGATCGGACGCAAGAAAATCTATGCCCTGGGATTCCTGATTTTCACCACCGGGTCAGCCATATGCGGATTGTCACCGAATCTGGGTTTTCTAGTGTCGGCCCGTGTGCTGCAGGCCATCGGGGCTTCCATGCTGATGTCCAACAGCATGGCCATCGTATCGGCCGCG
>JANYKF010000393.1 GCA_025361665.1 Clostridiaceae bacterium | reverse complement strand
ATATGAACATGAATCAGGATGAACCGGTGATCTTCAATGACAGCCTTTTCTTTGCGGCCAGTCCGATTGAACTGGCTGAAGGTGTCGGTACGGACCAGGCATCCGGCCGGCATACCTGCCTGATATGTTATGGGACCTTCGAGGACGGCTGCGTCTATGAGGTCGGCGGCACCTTGTATGAGGCCGGACGCGCCGCGCGGGAGCACGTGAAACAAGTGCACGGTTCCACCGCAAAATGGCTGTCGTCTCTGGACAAGCGTCTGACGGGCCTGACCGATACGCAGCGCCTCCTGTTCGAATGCATGATGGACGGGCTCGACGACAAGGACACGGCCTCCCGCATGGGCATCACCCCGTCCACCGTCCGCAACCACCGGTTCCAGATGCGGGAACGGGAACGCCAGGCCCATGTCTTTCTTGCGCTGATGACCCTGGTGGAACGCACGCCATCCCAAAGGAAACCGCAGGATGAATTCATGGCCGTCAAACGCAGCGCCGTGATGGTGGATGAACGGTATGCCACCACGCAGAAGGAATATGACGATGTCATCGCCAAATACTTCCCGGACGGGCCCGATGGTGTGCTGGCAGAGTTTCCCGCCAAGGAAAAACGCAAACTGGCCATTCTCACGCATCTGTCCCGCCGGTTTGAACCTGGCAGGCGATATACCGAAAAACAGCTGACGGAAATCCTCAAAATTGCGAACGCAGACCATGCCACCTTGCGCCGATACCTGATCGAATATGGCTTCATGGAACGCGAGCGCGACGGAAGCGCTTACTGGCTGAAGGGCTGATGCTTCAAGCCTTCGCGAGCCGGATCATGTTCCAGGAGCATTTTGGCAGGCTGGCGGCCAAAAGGTTTCCCTCAAAAACGGCGTGTCCCGCAGCAGGCTTCACCCGGTCCGGGTTTTCCTTCGTATTGAAGGCATGGATGTCTTCACTGGCCAGCACGGCATGTTCCAGCACCTTCATCGGGCCGAAGCCGCGGAGTTCGGTTTCGAAGACGACCGATTCCGATAAATCGCGGTTGGCTGCGAAAACAGTCACTTCACCGGATTCGTCGTTACGCACGACGACGGCATCCACGACGGGCACATCCATGAAATCCTTCGTGTCGGACAGCGGCGCGCGCAGGATGCCCTGCATGACCGTGCCGCGCCCGTACCGGGACGCCTGGAGGAATGGCCAGTAAATGCTCTGCACCCATGCGGCTCCGCCCTTTTCCGTCATGATCGGCGCGATCACATTGACCAGTTGGGCAAGGCAGGCTATTTTCACACGATCTGCGTTTTTCAGCATCGTGATCAGCATGAGGCCCACAAGCACAGCGTCCTCATGCGTATATACATCTTCCAGCATGGGCGGTGCCTGTGTCCAGGACGGCAGTTCCGCGTCCTGTTTGCCGGAGTGGAACCAGACATTCCATTCGTCGAAGGAAAGATGAACTTTTTTCTTCGCGTGCAGCTTGCCCTGGATGGCATCGCACATGGCTGCCACGGACTTGATGAAGGCGTCCATGTTCATGGAGCGCGCCAGGAAATTCGCGGTGTCGCCGTCAGGATTGCCATAATAGGAATGCAGCGAGATATAATCGATGTCCCTATAGCACTCATCCAATACGGCCAGCTCGTAGGAACCGAACGTGGACATGGAACTGTTTGAACTACCGCAGGCAACCAGCTCGATGGACGGGTCCACCCATTTCATGACTTTGGCAGCCTCGTGCGCGGTCCGGGCATACTCCTGTGCGCTCTTGTGCCCAATTTGCCATGGGCCGTCCATTTCATTTCCGAGGCACCAGAGTTTCACATTGTGGGGATCCCTCCACCCATGCGCCTTGCGGAGATCGGACAGGGTCGTGCCGCCGGGATGGTTGCAGTATTCGACCAGCTGACGGGCTTCTTCCGGACCTTTCGTCCCAAGGTTGACTGCGAGCATCGGAGCCGTCTTCGCCTGCCTGCACCAATCCATAAACTCGTTCGTGCCGAAGCTGTTGTCTTCGATGGAACGCCATGCCAGTTCCATCCTGCGGGGACGATCTTTCACGGGTCCCACCCCGTCTTCCCAGTTGTAGCCGGAAACGAAATTGCCGCCGGGATAGCGGACAATCGGCACATCGATGTCCCTGACGAGTTTCAGGACATCCTGCCTGAACCCTTTTTCATCCGACGTCGGGTGTCCGGGTTCGTAGATGCCTTCATAGACGGCCCGTCCCAGGTGTTCAATGAACGAACCGAAGAGGCGGGGATCCACCGTTGCCAGGGAGAAGTCGGTTTCCACGATCAATCTGGCTTTCTTCATCTTGTCACCTCTCATGAATAATTGAAACCTGCATGCGGAGCACAATTCACGCCATCCGCATGCAGGATCATCTGTTTTACAGCATTTTAGACAGCAGCAGGTTGCTCCGTTCCAGGAAATCCGCCATGGCCTGTCCATCGAGCGGCTTGTGCCCGAGCATGGCGAGGTCGAAGATGTGGCGGGCGGCAAATCTGACGTCCTCTTCCCGCGCGGAAATGCCATCGAGTTCCATCAGCCGCTTGATGAGCGGGTTCCTCAGATTCAGCACCAGGGACTCCTCGTTCGGGAACATAGACGCCATGTCCATGCCGCCGCCGAAGGAACGGCTCATTTCGCGGAAACGGCGCGATTGTTCGGAAAGCAGGATGACGGCCGGGGTCCCGTCGCTCTTGAGCGCTTCAACCGACACCTTGAGGGCTTCATTGCCCGAAGCCGCGCGAAAAATCTTTTCCAGCTTCTCGGTGTGAAGTTTTTTCAGTTCCTCGCCCGGGGCATCCTCGTGCTTGAGGTTGTCCATGATGTCGGAATCGATGCGTGCGAACTTCACGTCACCGTTTTTTTCTTCCATGAAACTGATGAAATGGTTGTCTATCAGGGTATCCAGCACGATCGCATCCATGCCGTGGTCCTTGAACATGCGGATGTACTGGGCCTGCTGCTTCTCGTCATTGACATAGTACACCGTGTTCCTGTGCTTCTCCGCAACGCCTTCAAGGTATTCCGGCAGGGTGACGAAGCGTCCCTCGGTGGTCTTGAAGAGGATTATGTCCTTCACTTTCTCGTAGAACTTCTCTTCGCGCATGCAGCCGTATTTCACGAAAGGATGGATATCCGACCAGTACCTGACATAGTCGTCTTTTTCCTTTTTATAGAGCAGCTGCAGCTTGTCGGCAACCTTTTTCGTGATGTGCCCGGAAATCTTGTGGACGTACCCCTCGTTCTGCAGGAAGCTGCGGGATACGTTGAGCGGCAGGTCCGGACAGTCCAGCGTGCCTTTGAGCAGCATCAGGAACTCGGGAATGACTTCCTTGATGTTGTCGGCCACATAGACCTGATTATAGTACAGCTTGATTTTACCCTCGCTGGTTTCGAATTCATGCTTGAGCTTCGGGAAATAGATGATCCCCTTCATGCTGAAAGGGTAATCCATGTTCACGTGGATCCAGAACAGCGGCTCGTTGTAATCCATGAAGACATCCCGGTAGAAGGCCTTGTATTCCACATCCGTGCAGTCCCGGGGATTCTTGAGCCAAAGCGGGGACGTGTTGTTGAGCGGCTTGATGGCTGCTTCTTCGAGTATATCATCGTCTTCCTCTTTTTCTGCCTTTTTGGCTTCCTTTTTGGAAAGCGGCTTTTCGTCCGCATCCGTGAAGTAAATCTCGTATTGCAGAAAGGCGAAATATTTCTTCAGGACTTCCCGGGTCTTGAAGGAATCAAGAAACTCCTTTGAATCCTCCGACAGGAACAAGGTGACGGATGTTCCCACTGTTTTTCTCTTGGACGAACCCATCTCATACTCGGTATCACCGGTGCTCTCCCAGCTGACAGCCTTCGAGCCGGGCTTGAATGACAAAGTCTCGATGCGCACGCGCGTGGAAACCATAAAGGAGGAATAGAAGCCAAGGCCGAAATGGCCGATGATCTGCTGATCATCCGTCTTGTCC
>JANYKF010000383.1 GCA_025361665.1 Clostridiaceae bacterium | reverse complement strand
TCGGTGCCATCCGGCGGCATTTGCCGCCGGATGCATGCAAGCTGCAAAATGCAACTTGCATGAAAAAGTCGAAAATCGACTTTTTGCACGAGAATCAAGTATTCAGCTCAACTTTGTCACGTACAGCGCCAGAATGCACGGAGGGGACGCAGAAATAAATGTCGAAAGCCTTCTCCAAACAGAGCAAACGATAAAAGAACAACACCAGAAATGGTGCGGACGAAGGGACTCGAACCCTTACGGTCTCCCACTGGCACCTAAAACCAGCGCGTCTGCCATTCCGCCACGTCCGCACGGGGAAGGAACTGATGACACTCCTGTCATGCCTTTCCATGATACGGGGATTTCAAATACTTGTCAATCCAGGCAAACTGCCGTATAAACTGCGAATGGGTAAAGTGTGATAATCTGGGTATATACAAAATGTCTGCTCTACTCCATCTTTCCATCCTAAACCCGCAAAGGAGGTTGTCGCATGGAAACCTTGCTGCACGAACCGATTCTGGATCTGGTGGCGGAGCATGCCCGAATCAGCAATCTGCTGTCGCTGGCCTTGCGCTTCGTTTGCCGTAAAAACTTCCGGGTTGATGATCGGAAATGGCTGGATGGCATCGTCAGGTTTGCCCGTCTCTATGCCGATCATTTCCATCAGGGAAAAGAGGATCTCCTTTTTCACATGAACGACAGCAGCCATGCCATCATCCGTACATTTGTCGAGGATCATCAAAGCATCCGAGGGTATCTGCATCTCGCCGATGAAGGGCTGTGCACCGGTAATGCGGGGATGGTTGAAGAAGGTTTCACCCTTTATGCCGGTTTGATGCGCACTCATATGTGCCGCGAGGAGGAAATCCTTTTTCCATTGCTTGATTGTTCGATGACCGATGAGCAGAAAGCGGAGCTGACGGAAGGGTTCGACCGGATGGACAGTCGGGAGGGCAGTGCGCTGGAGGCGGATCTCGACCTGTTTGCCGAATCAGCGGAAAATCATCTGATGCACGTCAAATTCGACACATACCCATTCACATCTTCCCGGGAAAAGACAGTGGAGCGGCTGGTGGACAATCCCGCCACAACCATCAGCCATGTCATTTTGCCGGCAGGTGAAAGCGTGGAAGGCCACAAAACCGCTGTCAGCATCTATTTCATCATTACGCACGGGATGCTTTCGGTTCGCCACAGCCCTGCGCAGGAAGAAAAGCATGTGCAGGGCCATGTCATCCACTTGCCGCCGGACACATGGATGGAACTGAGAAACGAAGGACCCGGAACACTCGAGATGTTTGTTGTCCGGGCACCAAATCAGGTATCCTGATTGAAATGTTCGTTGTCCGGGCACCGAATCCGGTATCCTGACTGAAATGTTTGTTGTCCGGGCACCAAATCCGGGTCCCTGAAAAACTCAAGGCTCCCTGTCGAATACCTCAAGGTTCACGATATCCAGTGAACCGACCTTTTTCCCGAGCTTCAGGCACCTCACGACGGCACCCGCCGTATCCAGCGAAGTGAGGCAAGGAATGGAGCGCTCGACGGCCTTGCGGCGGATGCGGTAGCCGTCCCGTTCCACGTCGCGCCCCTTCGTGGGTGTGTTCACGATCATCTTGATGCGGCCGGATTCCACCAAATCCATCAGGTTTGGCGACGGATCACGCAGTTTCCGAACTGCGTTGGTCGCGATGCCGTGCTGGTTGAGGAAGTGCGCCGTGTTGCCGGTCGCGAACAATTCGTAACCAAGTGCGGCGAAGCCTTCGGCTATCGGCACCAGTTCCGGCTTGTCCGAGTCACGGACGGTGAAGAGGATGCCCGTGCCTTCTTCCGGAAACTTCATGCCCGCGCCGACAAGGCCCTTGAAGACAGCCTCATCAAGGGTTTTCGCGATCCCAAGCACTTCCCCGGTCGATTTCATTTCAGGACCGAGGCTCGTATCCACATCGTGAAGCTTTTCGAAAGAGAACACCGGCACTTTCACGGCGAGGTACTCCGCTTCCTTATACAGGCCTGTCCCATACGGGAAGTCCGATAATTTCCGGCCCATCATGATGCGCGTGGCCATGTTGACCATCGGGATGCCGGTCACCTTGCTGATGTAGGGAACCGTCCTCGAGGAACGCGGATTGACTTCAATCACATACAGTTCATTGTTGAAGAAGACATACTGGACATTCACGATGCCCTTGATGTGCAGGGCCATGGCGAGTTTTTCCGTCGTGGCCAGGATTTTCGCCTTCAGCTTCCCGCTCAGGGACTGCGGCGGGTAGATGGAGATGCTGTCTCCCGAGTGCACGCCCGCCCGCTCCAGATGCTCCATGATACCCGGTATCAGGATGTTTTCGCCGTCGCAGATGGCATCGACTTCCAGTTCCTTGCCCATCAGGTATTTGTCCACCAGGATGGGGTTCTCCTGTTCCTCGCGCAGGATGATGTCCATGAAATCCGAGATGTCCCCATCACGGTAGGCGATTTCCATACCCTTGCCGCCCAGCACGTAGGAAGGCCGCACCAGCACCGGGTACCCGAGCTTGCCGGCTGCCAGGAGGGCCTCTTCCTTCGTGTAGATGGTGAAACCCTTCGGTCTGGGGATATTCAGGTCTTCCATGATTTTTTCAAACTTCTCCCGGTCTTCGGCCGCATCGACGTCCCTGGCCGCCGTGCCGAAGATGCGGACACCGGCTTCCGCCAACGGATTGGTCAGCTTGATGGCTGTCTGACCGCCAAACTGTGCGATGACGCCATCCGGTTTTTCCATTTCAATGATTTCCAGCACGTCCTCCGGGGTCAGCGGTTCGAAATAAAGCCTGTCCGACGTGTCAAAGTCCGTGGAGACCGTTTCCGGGTTGTTGTTGACGATGATGGCTTCGTACCCTTCTTCCTTCAGTCCCCAGACGGAATGTACAGAGCAATAGTCGAACTCGATTCCCTGCCCGATTCGGATGGGACCGGAGCCGAGAACCAGCACCTTTTTTTTGTTGCCGGGACGGGCCTCGCTCACTTCATCATAAGTGGAATAGAAATACGGGGTCTGGGCCTCGAACTCCGCCGCGCAGGTATCGACCATCTTGTAGGCCGGTTTGAGTCCCATGCCCCTGCGCAGGTCCCGCACAACGCTTTTCGACGTTTTGGCGTACTTCGCGATCGTTTCATCCAGGAAACCCATTTTCTTGGCCTTCACCAGGACTTCGCGATCGAGTGTTTCCAGTGATCGCGTCTTCAATTCCTCTTCCATGTTCACGATGTTGCGGAATGTGTTGAGAAAGAACAGGTCGATTTTCGTGATGTCGAAAATCCCTTGCAGGGTGAACCCGCGCCGGATGGCCTCCGCAATGACGAGGATGCGCTCGTCATCGATATCATGCAGTTTCGCACGAAGGCGGGTATCATCCATTTCCTTGCACAAAGGCGTCTCCAAAGTGCGAATACCCAGCTCCAGCGAGCGCAGCGCCTTCATCAGTGCATGCTCCAGCGAGTTGCCGATGGCCATGACCTCGCCCGTCGCCTTCATCTGGGTGCCCAGGGTGCGTCGCGCCTTGACAAACTTGTCGAAAGGCCATTTGGGAATCTTGACCACCACGTAATCGAGTGTCGGTTCAAAACAGGCGAAGGTTTTTCCCGTGACCGCATTGGGAATTTCATCGAGGCCGTACCCGATGGCGATTTTCGAGGCGACCTTCGCAATCGGGTATCCGGTGGCTTTGGAGGCCAGGGCCGATGAGCGGCTGACACGGGGATTGACTTCGATGACGGCATATTCGAAGCTGTCCGGATGCAGGGCGAACTGGCAGTTGCAGCCGCCCTCGATTTTCAAGGCGGAGATGATGTTCAGCGCCGCGGTGCGGAGCATCTGGTATTCCTTGTCAGACAATGTCTGGGATGGCGCCACCACGATGGAATCGCCGGTATGGACGCCCACGGGGTCGATGTTTTCCATGTTGCAGACCGTGATGACGTTGCCTTTGCAATCCCGCATCACTTCATACTCGATTTCCTTCCAGCCGGAGATGCACTTCTCGATCAGGACCTGGTGCACGCGGGAAAGGCGCAGGCCATTCTCCCCGATGTCGCGAAGCATCGCGGGGTTGTCGGCAATTCCGCCGCCTGTACCACCAAGGGTGTACGCTGGCCGCACGATGACGGGGTATCCGATTTCATCCGCGAAGGCCAGGGCGTCTTCCAGGTTCGTGACGACTTTCGAGGCGATGCAGGGCTCGCCGATGCTTTCCATCGTATCCTTGAAGGCCTGGCGGTCTTCCGCCTTGCGGATGGCCTCCACGTTCGTCCCGAGCAGCTTCACGCCCTGTTCTTCCAGAAAGCCGGATTCAGCCAGTTCCATGGCCAGGTTCAGCCCGGTCTGCCCTCCCAGGGTGGGCAGGATGCTGTCGGGTTTCTCAAAGCGGATGATGTTCTTCACCACTTCCGGGTGAAGCGGTTCGATATAGACCTTGTCCGCGATTTCCCGATCCGTCATGATGGTGGCCGGGTTGCTGTTGACCAGGATGGTGTAGATGCCTTCCTCTTTCAGTGCGCGGCAGGCCTGGGTGCCGGCATAGTCGAACTCGGCCGCCTGCCCGATGATGATGGGGCCGGAACCGATGACCAGCACCCGCTTGACGTCTGTCCTTTTCGGCATGTTGCCCCCTTTTCCTTCCATTGCTGATGGGAGTCCGTATCAAAAGGACTCACCCTTTCAGGCCTCATCCTCGTTATGCCGCTGCATCAAATCGATGAACGAATCGAACAGGTATCCGGTGTCCATGGGTCCGGGAGATGCCTCCGGATGGAACTGCACGGTGAATGTGGG
>JANYKF010000309.1 GCA_025361665.1 Clostridiaceae bacterium | reverse complement strand
CCGAAAGCACCACTCCCGCGGCAGCGACGGCAGCCCCGGCCACGGCAACCCCGGCGCCCGCTGCTTCGGAGACCGCAGCCGTCGAGGCAACCGCCACACCCGTGGCGACCGCCACACCCATCCCCATCGACATGTCCATTTCAGCCCTTCGTTTCTCCAGTGATCCGGGATCACCCAATACGAGGGAGGAATTGGCGAAGACATATCCCGAGTATGCGAAGGATCACACGGCAAAGGTCGTTTGTTTCGAAATGGGCTGGACAGGCCCTGTGAAGGACAAGGATTTCATCACGCCGGAAATTGCCAAACGCACTGGATTTACGATGGTCTATGAACCCATGACCACCAACAGCCAGGAAGAGCTCAATACGAAGCTGAACCTGATGGTCTCCTCCGGAGAGGTGCCTGACATCTACTTCGGCAGTTCCGACGCCTACAGCATGGATGTCTATGAAAAACTGGGCCAGGCCGGGTTCATCTATGACATCGCGCCCTACATCGCAAAATATCCGAATATCGCCAACCTGGTGTCGCCTGAACTCCTCAAGTACCGCAGGACGGACACAACCGGAACGCACAACTGGTTCATCCCCACGCAGACCGGCCGGGGCAACGATCTCATCCACAATGCCGGCGGAGGTCTGTACCTGCGCAAGGATTACCTTGACAAGCTGGGCTTGGCTTTCCCCAAAAACCTGGACAAGTATCTGGTCTACCTGCAGCGCTGCAAGGCAGAACTGAAGGATGCCGCCGGCAAACCTGTCATTCCATTCGTATTCAATGAAAATCTCGGCGGAAACTGGGACATCGTAGCCTCCTTCATGCCAATGGAACGCCAAGGTATTGGATTTGACTGGAACAACAACTTCAAGCCTTTCAACTACCAATTCACCAACAGCCCTGAAATCATGAAAGCCATGAAGTACCTGAACATGCTGTATGTGACCGGCATGCTCGACAAGGAAGCACCATCGATCAAGAATGCGCAATACATGCAGAAGATTTCCGCAGGAAACGTAGCGTCCATGTCTGCTTCCTGGTGGGACATGAACACATTCTCAGACAATGCGAAAGCGGAATACCCGGACCTCATGTATGTACAGTCCCTGCCGCTGGAAGATGCCAGCCAGCCGGTGCAGTACCGCAAGTGGACCAACTGGGTGGGCATGTTCTCCACGCTCACGATATCAAAGAAACTGGATGAGGAAACCCTCAATCACTTCCTGGCCATGCTTGATTATTTTGTGAACATGGATGGACAGGTTCTCGTGCAGGCAGGTCTGCCGGGCAAGAGCTTTGAACTTGATGCCAACGGCAAGTACAAGTTCACCGACGCATTCAAGAAGGAAACCTCCGATCTCGACTGGAACAAGGTTGCGGCCACCGGCGTTTACTACTGGCAGCAGTTGGTCTTCAACCTGCCGGCTTTCGACAAATTGCGCGCAGAATATCCGGAACTCGCCCGCAAGGACAACTACGCCAGCTGGGAAAACCGAGCCGCCGAGCGTGCCCGCTATGACCCCAAGATGATGCCCATGAAGGACTATTACTTCGATGCCGGTCCCATCGAGCGCGAGAAGAGGCCTGCCATCAATACCCTCTATGAGAAGCTTGTCGTCGACTGCATACAGGCCAAGAGTGAAGCCGCCATAGAAAAACTCGTCAATGCTTATGGCGTCAAGTGCAAGGAACTGGGCATCGATGAAATCATGGCTGAACGCCAGCTGCTCATCGACAAGATTGACATCTCGGCCAAGTAAAGGACTGCAGAAACGGAAACATATATCGGAAAACAAGGTTGTGCGGCGTGGTTTTCCCTGCCGCACAACCCTATCCGATGGAATCCTCAAGACTGTCCTGCCACAAATGATTTGTTCCTTCAACACACCAAATCACGTGATTCGGTGCCATCCGGCGACATTTGCCGCCGGATGCATGCAAGTTGCAAAATGCAACTTGCATGCAAAAGTTGAAAATCGACTTTTGCACGCGAATCAATGTTGGTATAGTATGGATGCATGATTGGGATGGGTTGGATACGCATGGGGCTGCAGCTGGCAGAATCGCAAAAGGGGATGTTTTGACATGGTGAACAGGATCAGGGAACAGATGGAAAGCCTGGCTTCCAGGCGCAAGGACAATGAAAACACACCGCCGGAACCTCACTGGTTCTTTCTCGAGGCTTTCGCGGATCATCTGGACGATCCGTTTGAAGTGCGCGAGGCCAAAGCCAGACGGCACTTCTACGCAAACATGCCGATATTCATCCACCCCGGCGAAGCAATCGTGGGGCAGGTGGACTGGAATGAGCCGCTGGCCAATTCCATCGCGAACACCCATATCCGGGAAGACGTGCTGCGGCGCATCTGCGAGGGTGCTTTTCCACAAAATGAAAAAGACAGAATCACAGCCATGGTCGAAAAAGTCCGGCCATTCTGCTTCGACATTTTCGGTTCGGGCATCCTGACCGAGGAGGAGAAACTGGCCCACGAGTGCGCGCTGGCTCCTTCCACATTTTTCAATGGCCATATGGTGCCGGCCTTCGACTATCTGCTGGCCAGGGGACTGGACGGTATTCTGGAGGATATCCGCAAGTACAGGGACAGGCCGTTGACCTCGGAAGAAGGCAATTTCTACGATGCAATGGAGATCACCGTCCGGGGAATCTCAGTCTGGATTTCCCGATTTGCCTCAATGGCTCAAAAACTTCTGGACCAAAAGGCGCAGGCTTATGATGCGGAGCAGCTTGTCCTGATTCAGTCCATTTGTGCCAATCTCGTCCACCGTCCGGCCCGTACCTATCCGGAAGCGCTGCAGATGATGTGGTTCTTCATGGCGCTGACCGATTACGATTCCTTCGGGCGCACGGACCAGTACCTGTATCCATATTTCCTCGCCAGCCGGGAGGCAGGCATGACGGAAGAGGACGCCATGTTCTGGACCAAATCCATGCTCATCAAGGCCGAAGAATGCGGCGGTATCCTCAACATGACGATGGGCGGTATTCTGAAGGACGGAAGCGGTGCGGTCAACGAACTGACATGGATGATGATGCGCGCGGTAAGGGAAAACGGCTTCCGCAGCCCGAACCTGACGCTGCGCCTGACGGCGGATTCCCCGATCGCGCTGTGGAACGAAGCGCACCGGTCGCTTGCCACGGGGCAGGGACTGCCGGCTCTCTACAATGATGACATCATCATCCCGATGCTGATGGAAATGGGATATCCGCTGGAAGAAGCCAGGGACTACTGCCTGGCCGGCTGTTCCCAGGTGATCCTGCCAGGCCGCTGCAACTTCGCATGCGATATCGGCTGCTACAATCTGCTGAAGGTGCTGGAACTGGCCATGCGGGATGGGCGGGACGGCTTTTTCGGCAAGCAGGTCGGGATCCATTCTGGCAAGACAGAAGAACTGGACAGCTTTGAAAAGCTCAAGGCCGCCTATGATGCGCAGATGAAGTACATGGTCCAGGTAGGGACCTCGATCAACAACAAGGATATCCGCCTGCGCAAACGAGAGGGAGCCTGCGTGCGTTCCCTTGTCAACCATGACTGCATCGAACGCGGGAAGGGTTTCTTCCATGGCGGGGCGCGATTCAATGCCGTGGAAAACGAGGCCTGCGGCATCACCAACGCGGCCGATTCGCTCTTCGCACTGAAGAAATTCATCTACGAGGAAAAGGCCATGTCCCTGCCCGAACTGGTGAAAATCCTGGATGGGGACTGGGGTGGCCATGAAGCACTCAGGCTGCGGCTGCGCAACAAATATGACAAATTCGGAAACGATGCCGGGGAGGTGGATGACCTTCGCGGCCTGATTTCCGGGGAATGGTACAGGGAAATGCAGAAATACCCCGGGGAACTGGGAGGGGTACATTGGCCTGGAGAAGTCGTGTTCATCTATCATGAAATATTCGGCCTGAAGACGGCCGCATCGCCGGATGGCAGAAAGAAGGGCCAGCCCATGGCGAGTTCCGCCGGCGCGTCCAGCGGGCTGGACATGCACGGGCCAACCGCGCTCCTGCATTCGATGCTGAAGATCCCGCAGCGGGAATGCCGTACCTGCTGCATCCTGAACGTGGCGTTCCAGAAAAAGCTCTGGTCCGCGAACCGGGATGTCATGATGGAGATGTTCAGGCATTATTTCAAAAATGGGGGTTTCCAGCTGCAAATCAATGTGACGGATCGCGAAACCTTGCTGCGGGCCAAGAGCGATCCGGAAGCGTATGCCAGCCTGGTCGTGCGTGTGGGCGGCTTCTCCGATTATTTCTGCCGCCTGAATCCGAACCTGCAGGATGAAATCATTAACAGGACCGAGTTTTAGGTGCGGAGGTCCGGCATGGGACCGAGTTTTGAAACGGGAGCCAGTATGGCGGAAGATTCGTGAAGGGAGTATTAGCATGAGGTATAAGAAATTCGGAAAAACAGGACTTGAAGTTTCGGTCATCGGCATGGGCACGTGGGTCATTGGCGGGGATCACTGGGGCAAGGTCCATGATGAAGATTCCATCTCAGCCATCCATGCGATGATTGACAACGGTGTGAATTTGATCGACACGGCTCCTGGTTATAATTGGGGCCATTCGGAGAAAATCGTCGGGATGGCCATAAAGGACATCCGAAGCAAAGTCCTGATCAGCACCAAAGGGGGTGTCACACCGCCAAGTTTCGGCAGGGATTCCTCCCGGGAATACCTCATGGGAGATTTGGAAAGGTCTTTGAAGAACCTGCAGACCGACTGCGTTGATTTCTATTTCATCCACTGGCCCGATGAGAACACGCCTTTCGAAGTCACGATGAAGGCACTCGAAGACATGAAAAAACAAGGGAAGATTCGGTTTGCCGGCGTTTCCAACTTCACGCGGCAACAAATGGAAGAGGCTTCCCGCTATGGAATCATCGATGTCATGCAGCCACCTTATTCCATGGTCGACAGGTCTTCGGAGACCTTGATCCGGTGGGCCGCCGCACAAGGCATCGCCACGATGACATACGCCTCGATGGGTGCAGGAGTATTAAGCGGCGCATACCGAAAAATCCCCGATTTCACGCCGGACGATTACCGGGTTTCCTTCTATCCGTACTTCAAGGAGCCGATGTTCGGTAAAATTCAGAAGCTGCTCTCCGTCATGGACGCGATTGGCGCCAAATATGACGCCACGCCTGGACAGGTGGCCATCAACTGGAGCACGCAGAAGGACTTTGTCAGCGCGGCCCTTGTAGGCGTGCGCAGTGCAAAACATGC
The DNA here is from genome assembly GCA_025361665.1 of Clostridiaceae bacterium. GTDB lineage: Bacteria > Bacillota > Clostridia > DSM-8532 > DSM-8532 > JAEWSN01. Next base: position 556 of record JANYKF010000309.1, on the reverse strand, counting down.
GGAAGAGGACTGCAAGGGAATGGGCTGGCAGCTTGCCGCCGACGAAATCGCGCTGTTGGACGCCAAAATTGCGGAGTATCTGGATTGACGGAATCCCACCTGAAAACTTCGCCGCTGGGCGCCAAAATTGCGGAGTATCCGGATTGACGGAATCCCACCTGAAAGCTTCGCCGCTGGACGCCAGGGCTGCGGAGTATCCGGTTTAGCGGCATTCACCAATGGACAGGGCCTCCAGGCTGATGCTCATAAGGCATGCAATCAGTCTTGGGGGCTTCTTCTGTTTCCATCCATTTCCGTTCGAAGATTGGATAGATCGAACCGCCTGGTGAAATGCCAGTCACGGTGTCCCCTCGCCACTCGGCTGTGTAATCCTTGCCATTTACGCATTCGCAGATCTCCATCCTTCGCAGGGGGTAGGCAATCGTCACCGTGTCACCTTTTTTCAGTCCCTTGAATTGCAGATATCTGTCTTCGGAAAGACTTGCAGGCACAACCGTATTGTTGATCGAAACGGATATATTCCCTTCATCCACCCAGGAAGGAATTCTGACCTGCA
>JANYKF010000256.1 GCA_025361665.1 Clostridiaceae bacterium | reverse complement strand
ATGTTCGAAGACGCAGTCCGTACCGTATATGCAAGCACGGTTGACATCAGCGCCCTGGTCTATCGGAGGGAGCGCGGGCTGGATAAAATGGGAGAGCAGATGTCCATCCTCGTCCAGCGCGTCTCCGGCGCCATGCGCGGCCAGTTCCATTTTCCGCTGGCTGCCGGTGTCGGCCTTTCCTACAGCGCCTATGTCTGGCACCGCGACATGGATCCGACAGACGGCATGATCCGCATCGTGGCCGGTCTGGGAACACGCGCCGTGGATCGGACGGATGGTGATTACACCCGTGTGGTCTCCCTGGGGATGCCGGATGCCATTCCGGGCCTCGGCCTGGAAAGGAGCATCGGCCAGCGCATGGTGGATGTGCTGGATACCGAGATGAACCAGTGGCGCACCATCCCGATCGGCCTGGCCTGCCGGGTGACGGCGTCCGGGGAAGCGGACCTGGTTTTCGGCCGTGATGCCGCCGCGGAGCAGCGTGCGAGGGAAGTCGGCCTGCATCTCGATGCCGTCCATGTTGCTGACTTCAGCGGTCTGTTCCGCCGAACGGCGTTCATCGGGGCCATGAAGGCGATGCTCAAGGGACTGGAGGATGCTTACGAAAATCCCGTCGATGTGGAGTTCACGGTGAATATCTACAATGGGAGGTTATACGTCAGCATTGTGCAATGCCGTCCGCTGCAGACCTTCCGGGCGATGGAAACATCCATGCCCGCGAACGTGGCCCGGGAGACCCAGTTGTTTCGGCTGCACGCGGGAGGGTTTGTCGGCGGCGGCGCATCGGATCAAATCATCAATACTGTTGTCTTTCTGCAGCCGGAATCCTATTCGGCGCTTGGAAACACGGAACGATACACGGTTGCGCGGATGCTCGGAAAGCTCAATGATCGCCTGAGGGCGGACAAGACCCGGCAATCCATGCTGATTGTTCCCGGGCGGTGCGGGACAACCACGCCCTCGTTGGGCGTCCCTGTCCGCTTTTCCGAGATCAATGCCTACCGGTGCATCTGCGAGATGGAATATGCCACTTCCGGCATGATTCCCGAGCTTTCCTTCGGAAGCCACTTTTTTCAGGATCTCGTGGAAAGCCGAATCTTCTACGGGGCCCTCATGCAGAGGGGTCCGGGTGAATTCAACCCGCTTCTCCTCACATCGCGCGGGAACGCCCTGCTGTCCATTTTGCCGGAGGCGGAACCGTATGATGGCATGATTCACGTGGCGGAATTCGAACCGCCTTTATGGCTTGTATCCAGTCCCAAGGAGCAGCAGGCTGTCTGCTGGCTGAAAGGGCCATGACAATTTCAGCCTGGGCGGGCGGATTCACCATGCCAGCCGGAAATCGAATGCACGGAAAAGGGACCTGCCTCTCGGCAAGTCCCTTTTTGCTCGGTCAGGATAAGTTCCGGTTCAGAATCCATCCATGATTCTCATGCAAAAGTCGATTTTCGACTTTAGCATGCAAGTTACATTTTGCAACTTGCATGCATCCGGCGGCAAATGCCGCTGGATGGCACCGAATCACCAGGAAGACCTGTGAATGCGCCGAATTTTCTGCGATTATGTATCTCATTCAGCGCATTTACAGGGCAGAATCGTCAATATGTGACGCCCTGCGCGAGCATGGCATTGGCAACTTTCATGAATCCGGCCACGTTGGCACCCAGCACAAGGTTGTCCGGATCGCCGTATTCGGCGGCTGCTGCACTTGCGTTCCGATAAATGCTGACCATGATGTCCTTCAGCTTCGCATCCACTTCCTCGAATGTCCAGGACAAACGCATGCTGTTCTGTGACATTTCAAGTCCGGAAGTGGCAACACCGCCGGCATTGGCCGCCTTGGCGGGTCCATAGATGGTGCGGTTCTTCAGGAACACTTCGACTGCATCCGGCGTGGACGGCATGTTGGCGCCTTCGCCCACGGCGATGCATCCGTTTTGAACCAGCATTTTCGCGGATGCTCCGTCAATTTCGTTCTGGGTGGCGGAGGGCAGCGCGATATCGCAGGGGATGGACCAGATGCCGGAGCAGCCTTCATGGTATTCGGCTTCCGGATGGTGCTGGACATATTCGCTGATGCGGCCGCGCTGCACTTCCTTGATCAGCTGGACGGTTTCAAGCTTGATGCCGGACTTGTCATAGATGTACCCGTTGGAATCACTGAGGGCCACCACTTTTCCACCCATCTGGTGCACTTTCTGCGTGGCGTAGATGGCCACATTGCCGGACCCGGATATCACGACGGTTGAGCCGGAGAAGGATTTGCCTTTTGCCTTCATGGCTTCCTCCAT
>JANYKF010000214.1 GCA_025361665.1 Clostridiaceae bacterium | reverse complement strand
GTATGATTCTCGTGCAAAAAGTCGATTTTCGACTTTTTCATGCAAGTTGCATTTTGCAACTTGCATGCATCCGGCGGCATTTGCCGCCGGATGGCACCGAATCACATGATTTGATGTGTTGAAGGCACAAAATGTGCCTTCAACATGCAGGATGTCAGAGATATCCTGCATTAAAACTCACAAAAGTGAGTTTTTACACCAGAATCAAGTATGATATCATGGAAACCATCATAAGCTGTTTTTCTGCACGTCAGGGATACGGCATGAATTCCATCGTGATGAAGCGAGGTACCTCAGATGCTGTCCATTAAAAATGTTTCCAAAAGCTATTCAAAGGGAAAAGTGAAAGCCGTGGATGGCATTTCCATCGAAGTGATGCCCGGGGAAATCTTTGGCTTTCTGGGTCCCAATGGCGCCGGGAAAACGACAACGATCAAAATGATCGCGGGCATTCTTCCGATTGACCAGGGAAGGATCACCATTGCGGGCCATGACATTGAAAAAGAGCCGCTTCAGGCGAAAAAGAGCATGGGATTCGTTCCCGACACCCATGACATTTATGAGAGACTGACGGGAATCGAATATCTGAATTTCATCGCGGATGTTTTCGACATGCCTTCAAGCCAAAGAAAAACCAATATCGAGAAGTATCTTGAGATGTTTGAAATGAAAAACGCCGCCGGACAAGCCATCAAAAGCTATTCCCATGGCATGAAGCAGAAAATCATCCTCACGGGCGCGCTCCTGCATGAGCCTTCCCTCTGGCTTCTGGACGAACCGATGACGGGGCTTGACCCGAAAGCCGCGCATCTTCTGAAGGAAGAAATGAATACCCATTGCGCAAAAGGCAATACGGTCTTTTTTTCCACACATGTCCTGGAAGTGGCGGAAAAGCTGTGCCATCGCCTTGGCATCATCAACAAGGGCAAAATCATCGCCGTCGGCACACTGGAGGAATTGCGTCAAAAGGGAGATGCCTCGCTGGAAAGCATTTTCCTTGACCTGACGGGGGAAAAGCGTGATGACCATGCGTAACCTGATGCTTTTGTTCAAGATTCAGTTCAATGCCCAATACGGCATTTCCACGGCCATCAGCCAGTGGAAGCTGGAGAAGAGGATTCCCTGGAAAAGTCTGGGGCTCGCTGCCGTCATGATTTTGTCTTTTGGCATCCTGCTTGCCATGTATTCCGTATTCATGTTCGGCGTTTATCAAGGAGCCAGGACATTGAATGCGCCCCAGATGATCCTGACTCTGGGTGCCGTGGCCAGCGGTACCATCATCTTGTTCTTTGGCCTTTTTTATCTGATCAGCGCCTTGTTTTTGGCCAGGGACAGCGAGTTTCTGGCCTCATTGCCGGTTAGGCAGGGGTCTGTTTTCGTTTCCAAGTTCCTGCTTGTTCTTTTAGCCGAATATCCTTTCGCATTGGCCTTCATGCTTCCGCCCGTCCTCATATTCGGCATCGGAGAAGGCAAAGGAATCCTGTATTATCTCGCCTCTCTCCTGGGAATCCTACTGCTTCCGTTGTTTCCCCTGGTCATATCCGCTTTTCTGGCCCTGCTCCTGATGAATTTCGTGGCGCACTCAAGGCACAGGGATTCGTTGATTCTTGCCGGAAGCATTCTTCTGCTGGTTTTTTTCATGGGCGGCCAATTCTACCTGACAAGTCGTCTTCCTCAGGACAAGCAGCTTTTCATCCAAACCATCCTGCAGAGCAGCAACGGGATTGTGGAATTCACGGGACGCGTTTTTCCTCCTGCCGTCTGGCTGACGAAAGCACTCGCCTCGGCAGGTCCTGAATCCTTCGTGAATCTGCTGTACCTTCTGGCCGCATCCGCTGTTTCTTCTGCCGCAGTCTATTTTCTGGCATCCTTCATCTATCAGAAAGGCGCCATTGCACAACTTGAAGCGGAACAAAAAGCGGGAAGAAAAAAACTGACCTACCAATCTGCCTCTCCCATGCTGACCCTGTTCAAGATCGAGTGGCGGCTTTTGCTCAGGACGCCCATATACGCAATGAATTCGCTGGTCATGATCTTTGTCGCCCCGATGCTCCTGCTTTTACCCACCCTGGGCGGCAATTTCGCAAGCGGCCCGGAACTGAAAATCCTCTTCCAAACGATCCGCGATGCCAAATCCGCCGGTTTCGTGATGCTGGCAATTTCCGCATTCA
>JANYKF010000200.1 GCA_025361665.1 Clostridiaceae bacterium | reverse complement strand
TGACGCCATGGCCGCTTACCTGGCATATTTATGGATATTCTGCGCTATTGTCATCCTATTGGCTGTCGTACTCGCCGTACGCACCTTGCTGTACAAATCCTTGAAGACGGAAACAGTGAAAAAGACCTTGCAGTTTCCTTCCGATCCGGATGCCGTGGCCTTGAAACTGGCAGCTGCCGTCCGGATTCCCACCCTATCCTTTCCCGAGCCGAATGCGGAACGGGAAAAAGCCATGCTGGCTCTGCATGCCGAACTGGAAAGACAGTTCCCCATGGTTCACTCGGTCATGGAGCGCGAGGTGATCAACGGGTTCAGCCTGGTTTATCACTGGAAAGGGAAGCAGCGCGCGGAACCGGGCCTGGTTATGGCGCATATGGATGTGGTACCGGTGGAACCGGGAACAGAAAAGGACTGGACCTATGAACCCTTTACTGGGGAAATCGCGGAGGGATTCGTCTGGGGTCGCGGTTCGATGGATATCAAGTCCCATATGGTCTGCTCCCTGGAGGCGGCAGAACTCATGATTTCAGAAGGCCTGACTCCTGAACGGGACATCTGGTTTGCTTTCGGACATGACGAGGAAATCGGCGGGAAAGATGGCGCAGCCCGCATCATCGAATGGTTTTCCGCAAAGAAGATTCATTTCTCCTGGCTGGTGGATGAAGGCGGCCTTGTCGGCGACGGGGTCATCAAGGGCGTCGACAAGCCTTTGGCGCTCATTGGCGTAGGAGAGAAGGGGTTTGCCAATATCAGGTTCACCGCACGGGACAATGGGGGGCATGCTTCCATGCCGCCACCGCATTCGGCATTGGGGAAAATGGCCACATTTTTGCACAGGCTCGAACGTTCCCCCATGAAAGCCCGTTTGATTCCTCCCGTACGGACGTTCCTCGACGGGGTGGGCCGCGAAATGTCTTTTGGGCTTAGGTTCATTCTCGCCAATCTGTGGCTGTTCGAACCGCTGTTCATCAAGGTTTTTTCAGCGAACCACGCCGGGAACGCCATGCTGCGCACAACGACCGCCGTGACGATGGCGGAAGCGAGCAGCGCCCCGAACGTACTGCCGCAGCGGGCCCAGGCAGTCGCAAATTTCAGGCTGCTGCCCGGGGATGCGGGAGATACGCTCATGGGTCACTTGAAAAGGGTTGCGAAAGGGATGGACATTGAAATGGAAATTCTGCAGCTTGACAATCCATCCAGCCTCTCGGACTGCAGCCATCCCGCTTTTCGCCGGATTGCCGATGCTGCCGCTTTCCTGTATCCCGATGCCGTCGTGGTACCTTACCTCGTGATGGCCGCCACGGACGCGCGCAAGTATGAATCGGTCGCTGACAACCAATACCGGTTCACACCCTACCGGATTGACGAAAGCGATTTGAAGCGCATTCACGGGACAAATGAACGAATTTCAGTGGACAACCTGAACCGGTGCGTCGCATTTTTCCGGTTCATGCTGGAAGGCTGATTCGAAGGACTTCCTTCGGGGAATAACAAGACAGGGACGAAAACAAATCAGGTCTTCGAAGGCAATCGTATTTGATTGATGGATGGTGTCAAATGAGTGATATGAAAGAGCAGTGCAGTCAATTTGAAAATGCGCTGCTGACGCTGGATCGTGTCGGCGCCCTGCGGATTCTATCGGCTATCCGTCAGGAGTCTCCTGAGTTTGAGCGCATGGAAATCCTCATTTCCGCCGCACTGGAAAGCATCGGCTTGAAATGGGAGGAAGGCGGCATTTCACTTTCCCAGGTCTACATGTGCGGGGTCATTTGCGAGGAACTGGTGGAGTCCTTTCTGCCGATGAATGAAAAGGACAGGAAATCCTTCCCGAAGATGGCGATTGCCGTGCTGGAGGACCGCCATGCATTGGGCAAGCGAATCGTGTCATCGATTGTCCGGTCGAAAGGATACCTGCTGCTGGATTACGGGAGCGGCCTGACGGCGGGTGAGATCGTGGAAAAGGCTTTGGAGGACAAGGTTGATGTTCTTCTGATTTCCACCCTCATGCTCTCATCGGCTTTGAAGGTAGCCGTCGTGATGGATCTGTTAAGACAGTCTTCTTCCCGAATCAAGGTCATAGCCGGTGGTGCCCCTTTCAGGCTGGATCCCGGATTGTGGCGGAATGTGGGTGCGGATGCGGACGGAGGCAATGCCACACAGATACTGTCCGTCATCGCGCATGTGATGGGGGGCGCGGATGAATGAACATGCTGCGTGAAATGACTTCCATGGAACGGGTGATGACGGCAATCGGGCAAAAAGAGCCGGACCGTGTTCCCTTGTTGCTGCTGTTATCCATTTACGGGGCGCGCGAGATGGATCTTCCTGTCCGTGACTATTTTTCACGGGCGGAGAATGTGGTTGTCGCGCAGTGCAGGATGCTGGCCAAGTACAGGAACGACTGCATCTATTCTTTCTTCTACGCACCGGTTGAGGTGGAGGCATGGGGCGCCGAAGTGGTTTACTGCGAAGAAGGTCCTCCCAATTCGGGAGAACCCTTCATCAGGACTTTCGCGCAGATCGCTTCGTTGGAAATACCCAACGCGAAAAGCACAGCTTGCCTTGCCAGGGTCCTGCAGGCCACTGCGCTGCTCAAGCAGGAAGTCGGGATGAATGTGCCCATCATCGGTGTCGTGATGTCCCCGTATTCCCTGCCTGTCATGCAGATGGGATTTGAACGATATCTTGAAATGCTTTACGACAGGCCCGCAGATTTTGAAAAGCTGATGCAAGTCAACGAGGCGTTCTGTGTTTCATGGGCCAATGCCCAGCTGGAGGCGGGTGCCACGGCGATTTGCTACTTCAATCCGCTTGCATCTCCCACCATCATCGAGCGGGAATTGTATGCCCGAACCGGTTGTGCAGTCGATTTGCGCACAGTTGCCCGAATCAAGGGACCCACGGCAACTCATCTCGCATCGGGAATGGCCATTCCGGTATTCGACGATCTGGTGAAAACGGGGACGCTGATTGCCGGAATCAGTGCCCAGGAGGACCTTGCCGTGGCAAAACAGGCCGCCGCAGGCCGTCTGACATTGCTGGGGAATTTGAATGGTCTGGATATGGTGCATTGGGATACGCAGAACACGGTGCGCATTGTCAGGGAAGCGATTCAAAAAGGGGCTCCCGGGGGCGGATTCCTGCTGTCGGACAATCATGGGGAGATTCCCTGGCAAGTACCGGAAGAGGTTCTCATGACCATTTCGGAAGCGGTCCGGCAATGGGGCGGATATCCTATCGGACGCGCAGACGAATCATCCGTTCCGCACGCAGTTTGACTCATGGAGGAGTGAATGACAGAACTGTCCCTGATCGTATGTGAGAATTTTGAGCTTGAGTTTTTGAAGGCAATTGAAGTCAACGGGTTTGAAGACGTCGTCGTCAAGGCGTATCCATCCGTGTGCACCTATTCGTCAGCCGGTTCGCACGCATTGCGTGAATGGTGGATGCAGCACGGACAGAACGATACTTCCGGCCTGTTGTTGTGCGGTGCTCATTGTCCGATATTGAAAAAGATTCCGGAAGCCGGGCCGAACACGATCGTCATCACGCAGGAAAAATGCTTCAATCATCTTGCCGGCCCGCTGCTCATCGAAAAGTATGTGCGGCATGGGGGATATCTTGTGTCGTCAGGCTGGCTGCATCGTTGGCGCCTGCATATGGAGCGGGCCGGGTTCGACCGCGACACGGCCAGACGGTTCTATCACGAATTTGCGAAAACCGTCATGTTTCTGGATTCAGGACTTGATGATTCTGCGTTTGGAAACCTCAAGGATTTGTCGGAATATCTGGATCTGCCTTCCGAAACGGTATACCTGGGTCTCGACTATCTATGCCTGTTTTTGAAAAGCACCGTGTATGAATGGCGGTTACGGCAGCAAAATGAGGAATATACCCGGAAAAGCAGTGAATGGGTTAGGCAGACCGCTGAATATGCGGCCCTGTTTGACATCATCAGCCGGTTGTCTTCCATGACGAGTGAAAAAGATGTCATTTCAAGTTTGAAAGATACGTTCACCATGCTGTTTTCATCAGGAAAATGTATTTACTGGAATATCGATACTTCGGATTATAGCGCCTTTCCTCCTGCCATCAAGCAATTATTGGAAAACCGAAGCAGGCGGTATGTTTTCCATGAGGGCGAGTCGGAATTCCTGCTGCCTGTTTCCCATCAGGATGAAATACTGGGCGTGCTGGAAGTGGGGGGGTTTGCATTCCCTCAGTACGTTCGACAATATCTGAATTTTGCCGCAAACATCTCAAGCGTATGCGGGCTGGCCATTTCCAATGCTCGGAAATATGAGAAAATCGACATATCGGAAAAAAGCTATAAGCACATCAGCATCCATGATGCGATGACCGGTATCTACAACCGTGCCTATTTCAATCAAAAACTGAAGGAATTCAACGGAAAACCGCAGTATGCACCCCTCTCACTTTTTGTGATGGACATTGACGGGCTCAAGATCGTCAATGACGAGCAAGGTCACGCCGAAGGGGATAAATTGATCATGAAGGCCTCTACTGTTTTGAGTCAGTCATTTCGCGATCACGATATCATTGCGCGGATCGGGGGGGATGAATTCGCTGTCCTCATTCCGAATTTCAGTCTTGAAAAAACCGGGAACATTGCGCAGCGCCTGACAGCGCTCATGAACTGTGAAGAACCGGAATACAACGGACCCGGACTGAGTCTTTCCGTTGGATACGCGGTCTGCGAAGATATGGACGTCGAAAGCCTTTTCATGGAAGCAGACAAGCGCATGTATGCGCATAAGTCGTCAAGGCGCAGGACAACTCCCGAGTTTGGCGGAAAGGCTTGACCCATCCCCCATGACACGAGGGTCATCTCCTGTCGATGGGCAGCACGCCGGCCATCTCTCCGATGACATTGATCAGTTCGGTATTGGACGGGATCACGATTTTAGCATTATTCTTGAGCGCTGTTTCCGTCATCTGCAGTTTCCGCAGCAGCTGTGCGTTCCCTTTGAAGTATGTTTCCGCCGCCTCGTTGACGAGTTTGATGGCCTGCGCCTCGCCCTCGGCTTCAAGAATTTTCGCCTGCCGGATCCCTTCAGCCTTTTTAATCTCCGAGCGCTTGATGCCGTCGGCCGTCGTTTCCGCTGCAGTCGCGAAATCGATGGCCGCGATTTTTTCATTTTCCGCCTTGACAACCTTGTTCATGGTTTCCTGGACATCCTTCGGGGGATCGATTTCCTTCAGCTCCGTCCTCATGACGTCAATACCCCAGCGCTTTGTCTCGATTTCCAAGGTCTGGTGCAAATCGGTATTGATGCGGCCGCGTTCACTGTTGGCGGAGCGGAGTGAAAGGGTTCCGATGATGTTGCGGAGCGTCGTCCGGGCAAGGTTCACAATCTGGAACTTGTAATTCGCGGCATTGTATTGGGAATTCTTGACGCTTTCCTCGTCTTCCTTCACCCGGAAGTAGACCTGGGCATCAACAGTCGCATTCAAATTGTCGTTCGTGATGATGACTTGGGGGTCTGCGTTCACCATCTGCTCCGTGATGTTCACCAGATAGAGTTTTTGGATGATGGGAATGACCCAGTGGAAGCCGGGCTGGGCGAATTTCGTATATTTACCCAGAGTTTCCACCAAACCCCTGTGTGTCGGCCTTACGATGCGCATGCCGGCGAGAAATAAGAGGACCAGGACAGCCACGATGACAACGATCACATAGAGAAACAGCATGATTCTTTCCGCCTTTCTTCGTTTTCCGCCTTTCGATCCCCTCAAGATTTTGGGAAAAACCGAAAGACAACTCATACTATATATACCCGATGTTTCCTGATTGAACAGAGCTGTTCCGATGTTTTTTCAAAACAAATGGAAATAGAATGAAAGGGTCGGAGTTGATGACCATGTCGGAAATTTCGGATTCCAAGTGGTTTCAAGTCCCGGTGAAACGATCGGCTGCCTGTCTGCTTCTCGGCAGGCCTCGTCGGACGGGAGTGCAGCGGACCCAGCCGCAAGCGGTCCAGGCAATCAAAATGAAAAAACTGCGGAGGCGGAGAAAACGCAGAATTCTGGCGGGTTGACGTCCGTCGAGGCGGCGGAGCTGGTCTGGCCCATGGCAAAGGCCAACTTCAAGGATGCAGTGCTTTGGCGGATGGCTCCGGTCAATGACAAGGAGTCCGCCCAAATGCTTCTGGATAAGGACTGAAGACCACCGGAAGGACTTGGAGACGTTTTTCTCCTTCATCACCAAAGGGGATCCGATAGGGTCTGTCCGCTTGATCACCCTTGTTCCGCAGGGTGCGGGTGCCTGGAAGGTCGACTCATTGTCGACGAATCCATGATGTTGGAATAGTCCTGATGTGCTGGTGCCGCTGCGTGCGTGCATCTTTTTCATGACGGGCAGGCATTTCCCCGGCGGACCGTTGTGCGATCCAAATGGTCGTTGGGGCTTGAAACGTGCTATGATGGTGGTATGCGCACACATGTCGCAGCAGGTGATGGGCGTCCGCACCGTATAATGGAGATGACGATATGATAAACCAGTTGTTCTTTGGCATGCCGACCCTAATCGAGAAACCGGGAATTCGTGAATCCGTCAAGCTGTGCACGGAGCTGGGACTCGATTTCATTGAGCTGAACATGAACCTGCCCCAGTATCAGATTGGCATCATGGATGCCGATGAACTGCGGAAGGCGGCGGCGACCAACAACATCTCCCTGACGATCCATCTCGATGAAAACCTGAATGTGTGCGATTTCAACAATCGTGTAGCTGATGCATACCGGCATACCGTCTTCGGAACGATCGACCTGGCGAAACGGATGGATGTGGAGATCCTCAATATGCACATGGCGCCCGGCATCTGGTTTTCCTTGCCGGACAAGCGGGTATGCCTGTTCGATTTATACAGGGACCGCTACCTCGAAAAGCTGAAAGTCTTCCGTGAGCAGTGTGAAAAAGCCATTGGCGGAAGCGGCATCCGGATCTGCGTGGAAAACAGCGGCGGGTATCCTTCCTATTTGCAGGACGGGGTCGAAATCCTTCTTGAAAGCGATGTTTTTTCCCTGACATGGGATGTCGGACATGATCAGGCCATTCAAAATGCGGACGCGCCCTTTCTCCTCAAACATGCCGACCGGGTGAGGCACATGCACATCCATGATGCCATATCCGACAGAAATCACCTTGTTCTCGGCAGCGGCGAGGTCGATCTGGCCAACCACATCAGGTTCGCAAAAGAACATGATTGCCGGTGCGTCATTGAAACAAAGTCCGTCGACGGTTTGAGGGAATCCGTTTCTTTTCTGAAAACGATGCGGGAGTCCGAATGAGTCCTGCATGGGCGGGAGATCTGATAAGTATGGGATGTGGTATAATGGGCGGGCCGGAATTGCGCTTTGGCAGTTTCGATTGACAGGCCGCGGCTACCGGATAAACAAATGGAACGAAAAGGGGATTCAACATGGGTAAAAATCCAATTGTCACCATCACCACGGAATCAGGCGGCGTCATGAACGTCGAATTGTATCCGGACATTGCCCCGAACACTGTCGACAACTTCATCTTTCTTGTTCAGAAAGGTTTCTACAACGGGGTTGTCTTTCACCGGGTCATCAATGGATTCATGCTTCAGGGCGGCGATCCGGACGGCACCGGCATGGGCGGTCCCGGATACGGCATCAAGGGCGAATTCCGTGGCAATGGCGTGAAAAACGACCTCGTCCACGAACGCGGCGTCATCTCGATGGCCCGCTCAGGACATCCTGACTCAGCAGGTTCCCAGTTCTTCCTCATGCACAGGAATTCTCCCCATCTGGATGGCCAATACGCCGCTTTCGGCAAAATGATCGATGGCTTCAAGGAGCTGGACCGCATTGCAGATCTGCCGAAGAACAGACAGGATCGGCCGCTGACAGAACAGAAGATCATATCCATGACCGTGGAATTGGGTGACTATGCGCCCAAGGAGCCGGTGAAGATAAAGAGCCGGTGAAGATAAAG
>JANYKF010000132.1 GCA_025361665.1 Clostridiaceae bacterium | reverse complement strand
GGCATCATGGATCAATTCGCTTCGGCCATGGGGAAGAAGGGTCACGCCATCTTCCTCGACTGCCGGTCGCTTGACTATGAATGGGTGCCGCTGGTGATGGAGGGCGTTTCCATCGTCATCGCCAACACGAACAAGAAAAGGTCTCTGGGAGAGGGAAAGTACAACGAGCGCCGAAGCGAGTGCGAGCAAGGGCTTGAAATTCTGAAACAGGCACTGCCGGCGGCCACATGTCTGCGCGACGTGACGGCGGCGGCGTTTGAGGAACATGGCGGCCTCATTGCGGATCCGGTTGTCCGGAACCGTGTGGCGCACGTGGTCTATGAGGACGACCGTGTCCTTCGGTCCGTGAAGGCGCTCAAGTCCGGCGACCTGGTTCTTTTTGGACAGCTCATGAACCAGTCTCACGATTCGCTGAGGGATTTGTACGAAGTGACTGGCAAGGAGCTGGATGCCCTGGTGGATGCCTTCCGGAAGGTGGACGGCGTCATCGGCGCACGCATGACCGGTGCCGGCTTCGGCGGCTGCGCCGTGGCGCTGGTCCGCAACGGGGCCCTCGAAGCCTGCAAGCGGGAAGTCGGGGCGGCTTACAGGGCTGCCATCGGCTATGATACCACGTTTTATGTCTCCGATGTCGGTGACGGAACCAGAGAGGTGACGGCATGAACATTCTCGTGACCGGAGGGGCCGGATACATCGGAACCCATACCTGCGTGGAACTGCTGACGGCCGGGCACGGGGTCGTCATCGCGGACAATCTTTCCAACAGCAAGCCGGAGGCCGTGAAGCGGGTTGCGGAGATAACCGGGCGCGCCCCGATCTTCATTGAGGCGGATCTGCTGGATGCGCCGGCCCTGGACCGGATCTTCACGGAAAACGCCATCGACGCGGTCATCCATTTCGCCGGGCTGAAGGCCGTGGGAGAGTCCGTCCGCATTCCGCTCCGCTATTATCACAACAACATCACGGGCACGGTCCTGCTGCTGGAAGCGATGGCAAAGGCCGGGGTGAAGCGCATCGTGTTCAGTTCATCAGCCACCGTGTACGGCATGCCCGAGCGCGTGCCGATGCGCGAGGATTTTCCGCTCAGCGCGACAAATCCGTATGGCAGGACAAAACTGATGATCGAGGACATCCTGAGGGATCTCTCCATGGCGGATCCGGCCTGGAGCATGGCGCTTCTGAGATACTTCAACCCGATTGGCGCGCATGGGAGCGGCCGTATCGGGGAGGATCCGAACGGCATTCCGAACAACCTGATGCCGTACATCACGCAGGTGGCCATCGGGAAACTGAAGGAACTGACCATTTACGGCCATGACTACGATACGCCGGATGGAACAGGTGTGCGGGATTACATCCATGTCGTCGACCTGGCAAAAGGGCATCTGAAGGCGCTGGACAAAGTGATGGCCGGATCTGGGGCAGATGCGTACAATCTCGGAACCGGCATCGGATACAGCGTGCTGGATGTCGTGAAGGCCTTGGAAAAGGCATCGGGCATGGCCATTCCCTACCGGTTTTCCGACCGGCGCCCGGGTGACATCGCCTCCTCCTACGCGGATCCCGCCAAGGCCGAAAAGGAACTAGGTTGGAAGGCAGCTTTCGGCATCGATCGCATGTGCGCCGATTCATGGCGCTGGCAGCGGCAGAACCCGAACGGGTATTGAACCGGATGAACGAGACTCACACGTTGAATCTGAAATTGATGATGTCCCCGTCTTCAATGATATGGTCTTTGCCTTCGATCTTGAAAAGTCCTTTCTCCTTGATGGCGTGGATGGTTCCGAGACGCTCGAAATCGGCGTATTTGTGGATCTCCGCCCGGATGAACCCGCGTTCGATGTCCGAATGGATTTTCCCTCCGGCGGCTTTTGCCGTTGTGGCCTTGTTGATCGTCCACGCGCGCACTTCATCCGTTCCGACCGTGAGGAAGGAAATCAGGCCGAGGTAGTCGTAGATCAGGGAGGCAAGCCTGCTGATACCCGTTTCCAAAATGCCCAGATCCTCCATGAACAGGGCCTTGTCATCCCCATCGAGCTGGTTTATCTCGTACTCCGTGCGTACCGAGATCTCAAGCAGCGGGATGCCCCTTTTGCCCGCGTAGTCATGCAGGGCTTCCTTCTTTTCATAACTGCCCGAACGGAACTGGTCTTCATCAAGATTCAGTAGCAGGACCAGTGGCCGCTCCGTCAGAAACTGGAAGGTTTTGAGAACCTGTTTTTCATCATCCGTCAGATCCATGCTGTGGATGAGCTTCTCGCTCTCCAGGCATTTCCTGCATTTTTCCAGGACTGCGCGTTCTGCTTCCAGATCGGCTGTCATTTTTTTAGAAGCCTCGATTCTCTTGAGCCGGTTTTCGATGACGGCCAAGTCGGCGAACAGCAATTCCATATTGACGGCATCGATGTCCCGCAGCGGATCCAGGGAACCTTCCGAATGAATCACGTCCCCGTTCCGGAAAACCCTCACCACATGGATCAGCGCGTCCACCTGCCGGACGGCCTCCAGAAAGTGGACAGCTCCCTTTTCCTTCCCACCGCCGCTTTCCGGCTCGATACCGCGGATGTCGATCACTTCGATGGCGGCATACGTGATCTTTTTCGGTTTGTAGTGATTAGCCAGAAAATCAATCCTCTTGTCGGGAATCTTTGCGACGCCGACATGCGGCTCAGTTTTGCCCGCGGCGGTTTCAGAAGAACCGACCATATTGGTCAACAGGTTGAACAGGGTGGTTTTGCCTGTCGACGGCAATCCGATGAGGCCTATTTTCATATATGGCTCCCCCTTGATGTTGTTTTCTCCAGTTTAACACATTTGATTCTCGTGCAAAAAGTTGATTTTCGACTTTTTCATGCAAGTTGCATTTTGCAACTTGCATGCATCCGGCGGCAAATGCCGCCGGATGGCACCGAATCACGTGATTTGGCATATTGAAGGCACAAAATGTGCCTTCAATATGCAGGGTGTCAGAGACATCCTGCATAAAAACTCACAAAAGTGCATTTTTACACCAGAATCACATTTTGA
>JANYKF010000130.1 GCA_025361665.1 Clostridiaceae bacterium | reverse complement strand
ACTCGCGCAAGGTTTCCAGCCTCCCACCCTCGTGTTGCAATACGATGGGCGGATGTTTGACGCCATTGAACATCGTGGTTTTGACCATCGTGTAGTGGGCCATGTCGCAGAAGACAAGGCGGTCTCCCTGCCTCAGTGGTTCGCGGAACGAATAGTCTCCCATGATGTCGCCGGCAAGACACGTAGGTCCGCCCAGCCGATAGGTGTGCGCATATTCCCCTGGCTTTCCGGCCCCGATGATATCCGGTCGGTACGGCATTTCGAGGACATCCGGCATGTGGCAGGCTGCCGATGTATCCAGCAAGGCAATCTTCATACCGTTCTCCACCACGTCCAGCACGGTGGAGACCAGGCAGCCGGTATTCAGCGCAATGGCCTCCCCGGGCTCCAGATAGACTTCGACGCCGTATTTGTCCCTGAAGAAGCGGATGGAACGGACGAGTGAGTCCAGATCATAGTCGGAACGCGTAATGTGATGTCCGCCCCCCATGTTGATCCATTTCATGTTTCGCAGGTACTTTCCGAATTTGTCATCCACCACGGGAACCGTCCGTGCCAGGACATCCGCATTCTGTTCGCACATCGTGTGAAAATGCAGGCCTTCAATCCCGTCGAGTTCATCCGGCCTGAAATTGGCCAAGGGGATCCCGAGCCGCGAGTTTGCAGAACAGGGGTCGTAGAGCGGTGTCTTGATTTCCGAATATTCCGGGTTCACACGCAGGCCGCAGGAAATGGGCTTTCCGGCATGTGCCCGCACTTTCCCATTATATTGGTTCCATTGATCAAACGAATTGAAGACCATGTGGTCGCAATATCCAAGCAATTCGTTGAAATCACCCGGAATATAGGAAGGGGAATAGACATGGACTTCCTTCCCCATCTTCTCGAAACCCAAACGGGCTTCGAAGAGCGAACTTGCGGTGACGCCGGAAAGGTACCTCCCGACAAGGGGAAATACCGCATGCATTGAAAAACCCTTCAACGCAAGCAGGATATGGCACCCGGAACGCTTCCGCACCGTGTCCAAAATTTTCAGATTGCGTTCCAAGAGCCTCTCATCCACGACATAGCAGGGAGTCGGCAGAGTGCTGAAGTCAAGATCCGTCACTAGATTCTCTCGGCCTCCTGTGATTGATTGGTATGCAAACACGGCGAAGCGCATTTGCATTCCCGTGTGAGCTGTCTGGCATCTTTATTCCACCAATGCAGGTGAAAAGTTCTCCTGCCAGGGCAGACCGTACTGGTTCAGCGCATCCATGAAAGGATCCGGGTCGAATTCCTCTACATTGTGCACGCCCGGCATCTTCCAGTGGCCTTTGAGGATCATCATGGCACCAATCATGGCCGGTACGCCGGTCGTGTAGGAAATGGCCTGCGAGCCGACTTCCGCGCAGCATGCCTCATGATCGCAGACATTGTAGACGTAGTAGGTCTTCTGCTTCCCATCCTTCAGCCCGCGGTATATGCAGCCGATATTGGTCTTGCCCTTTGTGCGGGACCCTAGGGATGCGGGATCGGGCAGCACGGCCTTCAGGAATTGCAGCGGGGAAATCTTCACGCCCTGGATTTCGATGGGCTCGATGGAAGTCATCCCGACATTTTCCAAAACGCGCAGATGCATGATATAGCGGTCCGAAAACGTCATCCAGAACCGGATCTTCTTCAGTCCCTTGATGTTCAGCGCAAGAGATTCCAGTTCCTCATGATAAAGCAGGTACATGTCTTTGGGTCCGATTTCGGGAAAGTCGTAAACACGCTTGACCGCGAGCGGTAATGTTTCCACCCACTCCCCGTTTTCCCAATAGCGGCCATTTGCCGTAATCTCCCGGATGTTGATTTCCGGATTAAAATTGGTGGCGAACGGATACCCGTGATCCCCTGCATTCGCATCCAGGATGTCGATCTCGTGAATTTCGTCGAAGTGGTGCTTCATGGCATAGGCACTGAAAACACCGGTGACACCCGGGTCGAATCCGCAGCCGAGGACGGCAGTCAGACCTGCTTTTTCGAACCGTTCCCGGTAAGCCCATTGCCAACCGTATTCGAACCGGGCTACGTCCGGCGGTTCATAATTGGCCGTGTCGAGATAGGGAACCCCGGTGGCCAGGCAGGCGTCCATGATGGCCAGATCCTGATAGGGAAGTGCCACGTGGATGACGATGTCCGGCTTGAATGCCCGTATCAGTGCGATGACTTCATCCGCGTGATCGGCATCCACCCTTGCGGTCCGGATCTTCGTCCGTCCGCCTTCCAGTTTATTTTTCAACGCCTCGCACTTTTCCAGGGTCCTGCTGGCGATGCAGATTTCGTCGAATACATCCGGATTCTGACAGCATTTATGCACCACGACACTGGCCACCCCTCCGGCGCCAATGATCAAGGCTCTTCCCATCCTTCTACCTCCTGCAGTTCCGAACGGCATCTCCCCCATGAATG
>JANYKF010000108.1 GCA_025361665.1 Clostridiaceae bacterium | reverse complement strand
CGGGCTGCCACCGGCATGTTGGACGTATTGGCGATCAGGATGGTCCGGTTCATGAGCGCCTGCCCGCTGCGGGGGTCAATGAGCTTCGGAAACTCCTCGAGCACCTCCGTGATTTCATTGCCGCGCTCGCCGCAGCCAATGTAGACGATGATGTCCGCATTCGACCATTTGGCCAGCTGGTGCTGGGTGAGGGTCTTTCCGGTGCCGAAACCGCCGGGGATCGCGGCGGTGCCGCCCTTTGCAATGGGAAACAGGGTGTCGATGACCCGCTGCCCGGTGACAAGCGGCTCCGTCAAAGGCTTGCGGGAGGCATAGGGCCTGGGCTCCCGGACCGGCCACTCCTGGACGAGTGACAGGTCGTGCATCTGCTTGCCGTTCGACACGCGCACGATGGTCTTCTCGATCGGGTATTTGCCATCAATGGCAGTGAAGGATACCGTGCCTTCGATGCCTGGAGGCACCATGATCTTATGCAGGACGGCATCCGTCTCATGGACGGTGGCGATGACCTGGCCCTGCCTGACGATATCGTCGGGACGCACCAGGATTTTGACATCCCAAAGTTTCGCGATATCCAGGTTCTCCGCCCGCGTGCCGCGTTTGATGAAAGGACCCTGTTCCTTGGCCATTCGTTCCAGCGGCCGCTGGATGCCGTCGAAAATGTTGCCGATGATGCCGGGACCCAGTTTGATGGTCAGCGGCTTTCCAGTGGAGAGTACCGGTTCGCCGGGTTTCAGGCCCGTCGTGTTCTCATACACCTGGACGATCGTTTCGGTGTCGAGAACGCGGATGACTTCTCCAATCAGCTGTTCATGCCCGACCAGGACCATCTCAAGCATTTGGAAGGGAACGTTTCCCCTTACCTGGATGACCGGGCCATTGATGCCATAAATCTCACCATGCACTGTGTTGCTCATTCCATCACCTTCACCTATTCCCTGGCACGCAGGGGATCCTGTTCCTGTTTCCGCATCTGCTCCGCATCTGCTCCTGTTTCCGCATCTGTTCCTGTTTCCGCATCTGTTCCGCATCTGCTCCGCATCTGTTCCTGTTTCCGCATCTGTTTCCGCATCTGCTCCGCATCTGTTCCGCAACTGTTTTCGCAACTGTTTCCGCATCTGTTCCGCAGCGTCTGCCGGGACACGCCTGTCAGCCATCCAGACTCAGCGCGTAGCGGCCCAGGAAGGTCTGCTGTTCTATCTCCAGCTGCCGCAGGACGGAGAAATCACACATGCGGCCAATGGTCCGGTTGACTACCAGGCAGCCGCCCTTGAGGACAACCGCCGCATCTTCCACCTGATAAGGCTTTCCGATCTCATCCTGCAGCCCGAGGGCCAAATCCCTGTCTTCCTCATCGACAAGCACACGCACATCGCCCTCGCCCAGCTCCTGGAAACCCTCCAGAATCCGCTGCTTCAGGAATGCACGGTACTCGGGTGATTTCCGGAACTGGAGGATTTTCTCCGACACATGCAGGAAAACCGACGCGATGATTTCCTCGCGTCTGGTGAAGAGTGCCTGCTTGCTTTCGAGAATGGTGCGCGAAACCTCTTCGTTGGACGCCCGGCCCATAGTGCGCAGGGAATCCTGGATTGTATCGTGCGCGCCCTTGAGCAGTTTCAGCTCCTGGGCCTCGACCATCTCCTTGCGTGCAGCTTCCGCCCGATCCAGGATTTCCTGCTTTATGCGGGCGGCATCCTTGAGCACGATGGCCGCGAATGCCTGCAGTTTTTCCTCTGTCCTGTCCATCCGTATCACCCCTTGTCCGTCCGGTTTGGCAACCCGGGCTACAGTTTCAGCCCGATGGCCTCCGACACATATTTCATGATGTAGTCGGGGGGCCTGCGCGTGCCATGCCGATCCGGAATCTCCACGATCAGCGGCAGCGCATTGTTCAGTTTGATGTACCGGACCACGTCCGGCACTTTCAGCACCAGCAGCTCCGTCATGAGGACCACGCCGATTTCCGCGTCGGCAACCGCCTTTTTCAGCGCATCAACGACTTCCTCGCGCTCGTGAACCA
The DNA here is from genome assembly GCA_025361665.1 of Clostridiaceae bacterium. Classification (GTDB taxonomy): domain Bacteria; phylum Bacillota; class Clostridia; order DSM-8532; family DSM-8532; genus JAEWSN01. The sequence goes on along the minus strand of JANYKF010000108.1, from coordinate 493 downwards.
CGATTCCGTCCACTCCGGCGAGGCGCATGCCGGTCAATGTGTCCACATTGTCGCTGATCAGGAACATTTTCATGTCCGTCTCCTTCCGTTTTTTACCGGTTCAGGATCAGGATGGTGATGATCATGCCGTAGATGGCGATTCCTTCCGCGAGGCCGACAAAGATGATCGTGCGGCCCAGCAGGCGAGGATCCTCGCTGATGGCACCAATGGCAGCCGAACCCGTGGAGGCGACGGCAATGCCGGCGCCGATGCAGGCAAGCCCGGTTGAAAGGGCGGCCGCTAGGAATTTAAGCCCGTCGGACGAGGCCGCGGCGGCTGTCGCCGTGGCGGTTCCCGATGCGGATGCTTCCAGCCCGCCGGCCAAAAGGACAATCGTCGCCACTGCAAGCATGCCGAAAAGGGAACCGCCACGGCGACAGCCGCCGCGGCCTCGTCCGACGGGCTTAAATTCCTAGCGGCCGCCCTTTCAACCGGGCTTGCCTGCATCGGCGC